>JAPKCG010000332.1 GCA_028823055.1 Sphingomonas bacterium | reverse complement strand
GAGATCATGCCGCGATGGCACGCGCGGCGCGGGCGCATGTCGAGGCGAATTTCAGCTGGGACAAGACGTTCGCGCACCTGCTCGATACGATTTATCCCAAGGCGCTGGCGCATGCGGCGGTGCGGTCGGGGGCGATGCCAGGGGCAGGGCAAGGGGCGGGGCGACGGGCGGCGGTGATCGGGTGAAGGCCGGGTGCGGGTGGGTCCGCGCGACTCGGAATAGCGCCTGACCCACCCTGCTGAAGCGCGAACGCTCGGCGCTCAGCATGATGCAGTGCGTATGCCAATCTTTACGATCCCCAGTTTTGCGTGCTTTCCTTGGTAAACGACCCTTGCATGCCCGAGCGCGATGTAAAAGTTTCCGACGTTCCGGCGTGCGCTATTGACTACAGTCGTAATCGCTGCGATTACATCCGTAGTCAGTAAGGGAACAGGCGAATGGCCGAACGAATTAGCGATGCCGAACAGGCGGTGATGGAGGTGCTGTGGGATGAAGCGCCGCTGACCGCGCAGGATGTCGCCGAGCGCGTCGACCCGGCACGCGACTGGAGCGCCAATACCGTCAAGACATTGCTTGGTCGTCTGCTCGCCAAATCGGCGATCGCGGCGGACGCCGACGGTCGTCGGTTCCTCTATCGCCCGCTCGTCGAGCGCGGCGATTATGTCGCGGGCGAATCGCGTCGGCTGATCGACCGGTTGTTTGGCGGCAAGCTCACCCCTTTGGTTGCGCATCTGGCCGAGCGCGACGACCTGACCAATGACGACATTGCCGAGATCGAGGCGTTGCTCAAAGAACTGAAGTCGTGAGCGCGCTTGCCGCCTGGGCGGTCGAGGCGTTTATCGCATCGACGCTGCTGATGGTTCTCGTGCTCGCGATCCGGGGCACGGTGCGCCGCCATTTCGGGCCACAAATCGCCTATTGCCTTTGGGCCGCGCCGTTACTGCGCCTGCTGATGCCGCCGATCCCGGCGGCGTGGCGCGAAGCGGTCGCGACCCCCATCTCGCGTGCCGGAGAGACGATCACGATCATCATGGTCGATCCCGCCGGTTCCGCCACCGCCGTGCCCGTCGCAGCGTTTCCCTCGCTAGGGCTGATTATCTCGACCCTCTGGGCAACGGGCGCGGTGGTGTTTCTTGGCTGGCATCTGGTGCGGCACAATCTGTTCTGCCGCCGCATCATCGGCGGCGCGGCGAACGTCGAGCGCGTCGGATCGGTACGGATCGTCGAAAGCGACGACGCGCCGGGGCCGCTCGCCTTTGGCATCGTGCGTCGCTACGTCGCCTTTCCACGCGATTTCGCGGGGCGGTACGATGCCGATGAGCGCGACCTGGCGCTGGCGCATGAGATCGGTCATCACGAACGTGGCGACCTGATCGCGAACTGGATCGCGCTTGGCGTGCTGTCGCTCCATTGGTGCAACCCGGTCGCATGGCGCGCCTTTCGCGCGTTCCGCAGCGATCAGGAACTGGCCAACGATGCGCGCGTCCTTGCCGGGCGCAATCCGATCGATCGCCATCATTATGCCTGCGCCATCGTCAAGGCGGCGCATGGTGGCGCGGTCTCCGCCGCCTGTCACCTCCACACCATCGATGACCTGAAAGGAAGACTGAAGATGCTGACCACCTCGCCGACATCGCGCCGCCGTCTGGCTGCGGGCACCGCCTGTGTGGCGTTGCTGGCAACGACCGGGCTCGCGCTCACCGCTTCGGGCACCCGCGCCGCCGCCGCGATCACGACGCGCGTCGGCGAGACGATCGGTGTCGATACGCAGGCACCGCCTGCACCACCCGCGCCACCCGCCGCCCCCGAAGCGGTCGATGCGCCCCCTGCACCACCAGCGCCCGCCACCGATGCGCCTGAGGCCAAAATTAGACATGTCGTCGTCAAGCGGATCGACAAGAACGGCAAGGTGACGACGAAGACAAGCGAATCGATCGATGGTCTGTCCGATCCGGAGACCGAGGCGATGGTCAAACGCGCGCTGGCCAATACACCCGACGTCCGTGAACGCAATTGCACCGATGCAGACGGTGGTACTGATCGTCAGGTGACGATCAACCGCCAGGAGGGCGACAAGCGTTTCATGATCATCTGCACCAATCGGGTGGAGAAGATCGCCGCCGATGCGGCCAAAACCGCGGCGCAGTCGGCAGTAGTGCAGAAGTCGGCGATGAACGCGGCGATGGCGGGCATCGTCGCGGCGCGCCAGTCGATCCTGGCCGAACGCAATCTGACCGAGGCGCAGCGCCGCGAAGCGCTCAAAGGGCTGGACGAGGCGATTGTCGAAATGCGCGCCGAGCAGGCAAAGAACGGCGACTGACACCTGTGCTCGGGAGAGGGCGGGGGGCGGAACGCGTCCCCCGCATCCCTTTCCGCCCTTGCACCAGCGGCGGGTAACGGCCACATCGGGATCGATGGCTGACCACCCCACCGGCATTGCGATCACGCTTGAGCCGCTGGTGACGCGGGTACTTGCGCCCAACGCCTCACCCTATACCGGCACCGGCACGCAGACGCATATCGTCGGGACGCGCGATCTGGCGGTGATCGATCCGGGTCCCGATACGCCGGATCACATCGATGCGCTACTCGCCGCGATCGACGGACGACCGGTGACCGCGATCGTCATCACGCACCATCACCGCGATCATAGTCCGGGCAGTCGACCCCTCGCCGCCGCGACGGGGGCACCGATCATTGGCGCCCGACCGTTCGACCTTAGCGACGCCGGGCCACGCGCGGATGCTGCGTTCGACGCCGATTATGTGCCATCGCGCGTGCTGTCGGAAGGCGACAGCGTGACGGGCGATGGCTGGACATTAGAGGCGATCGCAACGCCAGGGCATACGTCGAACCATCTCGCCTTTGCGCTACCTGAGACCAAGGCGCTGTTTTCCGGTGACCATGTCATGGGCTGGTCGACGACGGTCGTCTCGCCGCCCGATGGCGACATGACCGCCTATATGGCGAGTCTCGACAAGCTGATGGCGCGCGACGATCGCATTTATTATCCGGGGCATGGCGAGGCGGTCGACCGGCCGCAGCGGCTGGTGCGCGGGATGCTGGGGCATCGCAAGCAACGTGAGGGTCAGATTTTACGGTTCCTGCGCGCGGAGGCCATGACGATTCCCGATCTGGTCGGGCGCATGTATGTCGGGATTGACCCGCGCCTGATCCCCGCCGCCGAACGATCGGTGCTCGCGCATCTTTACGACCTCGATGGCCGGGGGCTGGTCGCCTCGGGCGACGATAGCGAATTGGGGGGCGTGTGGCGGACCGTCGGCTGATCGCGACGATCGCCGCGGTGGTGATTGGTGTCCTCGCGGTCGCGATGATCGCTGTCGGCTATCAGAAATATACCGAGCGTTATGTCGTGAAGACGGACGACGGCCTCGCCGTGGCGCAGATCGTGCAGTCGACGCTGACGGGGGCGAGCGACCTCAGGGTTTCGACGCTGTCGGGAATCGTTCAGGGCACGGCGACCGATACGCGCGGGTTCGGGATGCTCAAGTCCGAACGCGTCATGAAAGCGCCCTTCTCGGTCGATTATTTCGTCGACGTCGGAACGCTGTCGCCGCGTGATTTCGGTTGGGACAGCGCGACCAAAACGCTGGTGGTCGACGCCCCCGCGATCCGCGTCGCCGCGCCCAATATCGATGAATCACGCACCTATGTCGACAAGACCAGTGGCATGTTCGTAACGCGCGATGCGATGACCGCGCTGCAACGCCAGATATCGACCCGCGCGGCCCGCGTTTCGTCCGACGAAGCGAGAAAGCCCGAACGGATCGCGCAGGCGGAGGCGAATGCGCGCAAGGCGCTGACCGCGCTGTTCCGTGGGCCGCTGACGGCAGCGGGGCTCGATGCGCGCGTCGTCGTCCGCTTTGCGAATGAGGCGAAAGCCGATG
>JAPKCG010000331.1 GCA_028823055.1 Sphingomonas bacterium | reverse complement strand
CTGCAGCGCGTCGAGAATGAGACGCCGATCGGCGAGGTGACATGCTCGGCGGGGCTCGTACTCGCCCCCAACGCTGTCTCCGAGGATCTGATTGCAGACGCAGCCGATGCGCTGGCACGGGCTTCGAATGGCTTGGGCAACCGGGTTATTCTTGAGCAGCCAGCTGCGCGCCCATTCCCGTGATACGCCGCACGCGTCGGCACCGCAGCTATCGCGCGGGAAAATGCCTGTAAAAGGTCGAGATCGAGACGCCGATCGCGCGCGCGATCTCGCGCGACGACATCTCCGTCTTGAGCAGCTTGGTGGCCGCGTTCCGGCGCTCTTCGGTCATCATCGTCTTTCGCCCGCCGAACCGGCCCTTGCGCCGTGCGACGGCCAGCGCAGCAGTGGTCCGCTCGCGGACCAGCTCGCGTTCCATCTGGGCCATCGCCGCCAGGATGTTGAAGACGAGCCGCCCCGCCGTTCCCGAAGTGTCGATTCCATCGGTGATCGAACGCAGCCCGATCCCCTTCTCGTCGAGGTCGGCCGACAAATCGACCAGCCCCTTCATGGTGCGGCCGAGGCGGTCCAGCTTCCACACGACCAGCACGTCACCCGATCGCGCATAGGCAATCGCTTCGGCGAGGCCAGGACGATTCACTTTCGCGCCGCTGGCCTTGTCGGAATAGAGCCGCTCGCAGCCGGCTTGCTTCAATGCCTCGATCTGGGGCGTCAGATCCTGGTCGGCCGTCGACACCCGCGCATAACCGATCAACATGCAATTTTCCCGAAACTCATCGACAACGGCCCTGCCACTGAGTTACTAACGGAAATGGGTTTTGAGAAGTGCGCTTTGTTGACAACTTCCAACGGGATCGGCCGATCGCGGTCACGAGCGGCGGTATTCCCATGAGGGCGTCGCAAATCAGATCGTTTGCAAGACGGGATCGTGCGAGCGTCGCCACTCCGCCGACGGGTCCGCGAAAGCACGAAAACCTACGTCGGCTTGGTGTGCCGACAGCTTCCAACGAGGGAGCGAGCGCCCCAATTGGTGCTTTCACGGACCGCCGCCCCTTCGCTTTCGTGCTTTCGCGGACCTTGCCGATCAGGCTGGTGCGGGAGGTTGCCGCGTGACCGGGCGGGCTGGATCGCAAGGGGACCTATTCGTCCTTGACAGCCCGCTGCTGACAGAAGTTCGCGGCGAGCAGTCACTGATGGCCTACCCGTTCTTCGCGCTCACTAGGGTCAGGACTCGTTGATCACAGCCAGAAGATGACGGTGGCAGCGAGGGTGACGGCGGCAAAGAAGGCAGTGGGGCAGCGATCGTAGCGGGTAGCGACCCGACGCCAGTCTTTGAGGCGGCCGAACATGATCTCGATGCGGCTGCGGCGCCGGTAGCGGCGCTTGTCGTATTTGACCGGCTCGTTGCGTGATCGCCGGCCCGGGATGCAGGGCTGGATGCCTTTGGCCTGGAGGGCGTCCCTGAACCAGTCGGCGTCGTAGCCGCGGTCGCCGAGCAGCCACTGCGCCTTCGGCATGTCATCCAGCAGCGCTGCCGCGCCGGTGTAGTCGCTGAGCTGGCCCGCGGTCATGAAAAAGCTCAAGGGGCGCCCGTTTGCATCGGCGACGGCATGTAGCTTGGTATTCATACCGCCTTTGGTGCGGCCGATCAGGCGGCCAAGATCCCCTTTATGGATGGCTCGCCCCTTATCTGAACCGTTGTCGCTTCACGACAGCGGGTCGTTTGTCAATCGGCGTCCAAAAAGGACCCCCTATCGGCGTGCAAAAGGGACCCCTTTGTCGAGCAGCGTGACGGGTATGACGGGCGCGCCGTTCGCGCTGGTTGCGGCGTAGGGCGGGCGTAGCCCGACCGGAGGCGCAACCAGCGCGAAGCGTTCTCTGCCGGGCCTCCTGGGCGTCAGCTGCGGTGCTTGAAGCGCCAGCTGTCGTTGCCGGTTTCGACGATGTCGCAGTGGTGGGTAATGCGGTCGAGCAGCGCGGTGGTCATCTTGGGGTCGCCGAAGACGGTCGGCCACTCGCCAAAGGCGAGGTTCGTGGTGACGATGACCGAGGTCTGCTCGTAGAGCTTGCTGACCAGGTGGAAGAGCAGCTGACCGCCCGAGCGGGCAAAGGGCAGGTAGCCGAGCTCGTCGAGCACCACGAGGTCGAGGCGGGAGAGCTGGGCTGCCAGCGCGCCGGCCTTGCCGAGGCGGGTCTCCTCCTCGAGCCGGTTCACCAGGTCGACCGTGTTGAAGTAGCGCCCACGGGCGCCGGCCCGCACCACGTTGGCGGTAATGGCGGTGGCGAGGTGCGTCTTGCCGGTGCCCGTTCCACCGACCAGCACGACATTGCGCCGACCGGGGAGGAACGAGCCGCTGTGCAGCGAGCGCACCAGTCCCTCGTTGATGGGGGTGTCGTCGAAGACGAAGGCGTCGAGGTCCTTCACCGCCGGCAGCCTGGCGGCCGACATCCGGTAGCGGACGGACGCCGCATGGCGGTGGGCGGCTTCGGCGCGGAGCAGGTCCGTCAGGACCTCCATGGTCGTGCGCTTGCGTTGCAGCCCGGTGGTGACGGCCTCGTCGAAGGCACCAGCCATGCCCTTCAGCCCCAACTCGGCCATGGCCGTCATCATCTCATGCCGCTGCATGCAGGCCTCGCAGGCTGTCGTAGCGGGTGCAGTCGGCGCGGGGCGGATGGCGCAGCGCCAGGTCCTCGGGTGTGACAATGGTCAGCGGCCGGGGCGGCTCGCGTCGGCGGGCCAGGATGTTGACGATGACGTCGTCGCTGGCGGTGCCGGCCAGGAGCGCTTCGCGCACGGCCGCTTCAACCGCCTCCAGCCCGTCATCCAGCACCGCTGCCAGCACCCGCACGAACCGCCGGTCGGCATCATCGCCGGCGCCGAGCTTGCGCCGCAGCCGTGACAGCGCAGGCGGCAACTCCCAGCCCTGGAACGGCGCGCCATTGCGCAGGGCGCCCGGCTTGGTCACCAGCACCGGCAGGTAATGCCACGGGTCGTAGATGGTCCGGTCGCGTCCGAAGAACCGGGGGTGGTCGGCGACGACCTGGCCGTCGCAGCGCACGACGATGCGGTCGGCGTAGGCCCGCACCTGGACGGCACGCCGAACCGCCCTGGCGGAGACGGAATAGCGGTTGCGGTCGAAGCTGATGAGGCAGGTGCCGCTTACCGCGTGCTCGCTCTCGTGGAAGCCGTCAAAGGGCGCGACCACCGGCTGGAGCACGCCACGCTCGGCAGCCCACGCCTGGGCGACGGTCAGCTCCTTCTGCTCGGGATGCTGGTGCATGTCGGCCCAACGGCGACACTCCGCCTCCAGCCAGCCGTTCAACTCCTCGATGCTGGCAAAGCGCAGACGTGGCTGGAAGAAGCGGCCACGCGCGGTCTGCACCTGGTTCTCGACCTGCCCCTTCTCCCAGCCGGACGCCGGCGAGCAGGCCGTTGGCTCGACCATGTAGTGGTTGGCCATCACCAGGAAGCGCCGGTTGAAGATCCGCTCCTTGCCGGTGAACACGCTCGTCACGGCGGTCTTCATGTTGTCGTAGATGCCGCGCGTCGGCACACCTCCGAAGAAGGCAAACGCCCGCGCATGCGCGTCGAACAGCATCTCCTGTGTCTCGCGGGGATAGGCTCGCACATACATTGCCCGCGACGCGCATAGCCGGACATGCGCGACCTTCACCCGCATCGGCTTGCCCGAAATCTCCACGTCCTCGTGGCTCCAGTCGAACTGGTAAGCCTCGCCCGGCCGGAACAGCAGCGGGATGAACGCCGGTGCATTCATCACGTCGCGACGCTGCGCCTGCCGCCAGCGGGCCGCATAGCGGCGCACCGCGTCGTATGAGCCGTCGAACCCCTCGCGCAGCAGCAGGTCGTGGATACGCGTGAGGCGCAGCTTCTCGCGCCGCGGTCGTGCCTCGTCTTCCTCCAGCAACG
>JAPKCG010000022.1 GCA_028823055.1 Sphingomonas bacterium | reverse complement strand
GCGGCCCAGCCCGAATAGCTGTTGAGCATGCTGACCACGACGGGCATGTCCGCGCCGCCGATCGGGATGATCAGCAGGAAACCGATGACGAACGACAAAGCGGTGATCGTCCAGAAAATCCAGGGGCTCTGGTCGGTGACGAAATAGGCGATGAGCCCGACAATCCCCGCCAGCACCGCCAGATTGATGACATGCCGACCGGGCAGCATGATCGGCGATCCCGACATATTGCCGTTAAGCTTGAGGAACGCGATCACCGAGCCGGAAAAGGTAATCGCGCCGATCGCGACGCCCAGCCCCATTTCGACCCGACTGACCTGATGGATGACGACGAACGGATCGCCGATCAGGGGAATGACCATCTCCCCGATGCCGAACGCGACCGGATTCAAATAGGCGGCAACCCCGACGAGCACCGCCGCCAGGCCGACGAGCGAGTGGAACGCGGCGACCAGTTGCGGCATGTCCGTCATCGCGATCCGCCGTGCGGTGACGAGCCCGATCGCACCACCGATCGCGATCGCAACGAGGATTTCCCAGACATCGACGTTCAAATGCGTGATGACGGTCGTGACGACCGCGATCAGCATGCCGATCATGCCGAACCGGTTGCCGCGTTGCGATGTCGCCGGGCTCGACAACCCGCGCAGCGCGAGGATGAAGCACACCCCCGCGACGAGGTAGGCGAGCGCCACCCAGGGATTGACCGGTGCCATATGTTCCATTGTCTATCCCCTGTCGTCCGCGATCACTTGCCCGAAACGGGGGCCGCCGGACGTTCCTTTTTCTTGTACATGGCGAGCATTCGCTGCGTCACCGCGAACCCGCCGAAGATATTGACGCTCGCCAGCACGACCGCGAGGAGCCCCAGATATTTTGACGTCGCCGACCCCGCTGCCGCACTCGCGATCAGCGCGCCGACGATGATCACCGACGACACCGCATTGGTCACCGCCATCAACGGCGTGTGCAGCGCCGGCGTGACCGACCAGACGACGTAATAACCGACGAAACACGCCATGACGAAAATCGACAGGATCGAGATGAAGTCCATGGGTTCGTCCTTAATCCAGCAACCGCGGGTTCACGACCTTGCCGCCCTGCGTCAGGCGGATCGCATTGCCGATTTCCTCGTCGAGGACGGGTTTGCCCGCATCCTTGTCCCAGAAGGTCGACAGGAAATTATAGAGGTTGCGCGAAAACAGCGCCGAACTGTCGGCGGCGAGGCGCGAGGCGACGTTGCGATGGCCGACGATCTTGACGCCGTGGCGCTCGACGACCTCGCCCGGCACCGATCCCTCGACGTTACCCCCCGCTTCGACCGCGAGATCGACGATGACGCTGCCGGGGCGCATCGTTGCGATCTGCGCATCGCTGATCAACCGCGGCGCAGCGCGGCCGGGGATCAGCGCGGTGGTGATGACGATGTCCTGTTTGGCGATATGGCTGGAGACGAGTTCAGCCTGTGCAGCCTTATATTCCTCGCTCATTTCGCCAGCATAGCCGCCCGAGCCTTCGCCCTCGATCCCCGCGACATTCTCGACGAAGATCGGTTTGGCCCCCAGCGACTGGATCTGTTCCCTGGTGGCCGAGCGCACGTCGGTCGCCGAAACCTGCGCGCCCAGACGCCGTGCGGTCGCGATCGCCTGCAGCCCGGCGACACCGACGCCCATGACGAAAGCCTTGGCGGCACTGATCGTCCCGGCGGCGGTCATCATCATCGGAAACGCGCGGCCATATTCGGACGCCGCGTCGAGCACCGCCTTGTAGCCAGCAAGGTTCGATTGCGACGACAGCACGTCCATCGACTGCGCGCGCGTGATGCGCGGCATCAATTCCATCGCCAGCGCTTCATAACCAGCACTCGCCAGCGCATCGATACGCGCACGATCACCGAACGGGTTCATCGTCGCGGCGATCCAAGCCCCCGATTTCAACCCTCCAAGGCTGGCGGGATCAGGCGCCTGGACCCCCAGCACGATCTCAGCGCCCGCGAGTGTCGCCGCCCGATCGGCCACCGTCGCGCCCACCGCGGCAAAGGCGGCATCATCGATCGAGGCGGTCGCGCCCGCCGCGCTTTCGACCGCGACGTCAGCCCCCAGCGCGATAAACTTCTTCACCGTTTCGGGGGTGGCGGCGACGCGGCGTTCGCCGTCCGCCTGCTCTTTGAGGACGGCGATCTTCAACGGATCATGCGATCAGCCAGATGACGAGTGCCGCGACGATCGCGCACCCGATCGCGCCCCAATACAACATCGAAATGACGCTGCCATAAGTCGAGGCATGCGCCTTGATATCCATGTCGCCGTGTTCCGCCATCCTCTGTGATCCCTTGAAACCCTGGTTCTGCCGTGACCTTAGCCCGCGCTTTCCACGCCCTCAACCCCGTAACGATCGGGGGAGGAGCAAGGCTGGCTTAATCCGACCTTTACCGTCGCCACGCTAACACAGTCCCGAACCGGGACGGGATACATGATGACGCGCAACGGACAGCGCCTTTTATTGCTGATCGACGACGAGCCTGCGCAGCGGCGGCTGGTCGCCGCGCTCGCCGCGCGGGGCGGGTGGCGTTCGATCTTTGCGAACGACGCCGAAACGGGCATCGCGCAATTGGGTACGCAGGACGGGATGCAACTCGATGCGATCCTGATCGATCATTGGGCCGCCCCCGAAGAGGCGGCACGGCTGATTGCGACTCTGCGCGAGCAACGGCCCGCACTCCCCATCCTCGTCCTCACCGCCAACGGATCGGTCGCCCACGCGGTCGATGCGATGCGCGCGGGCGCGACCGATTTCCTCGTCAAACCGCTCGCCCCCGACCGCCTGCTCGCCGCGCTCGATGCGGCGGCGGCGGGGGAGGATCATGGCGAATTGCGCCCGCTGACCGAAAAGATCTCGGCAACGCTCGCCTTTGACGAGATCGTCGGCTCCGCACCTGAATTCCGCGCCGCGCTCGCCATCGCGGCAAAGGCGGCGCGTGCGCGCGTGCCGCTTTTGATCGAGGGCGAAAGCGGCGTCGGCAAGGAAGTCGTCGCCGAGGCGGTCCACGCCGCCTCCCCGCGCGCCAAACGCCCGATGATCGCGCTCAATTGCGGCGCGATTCCCGCCAACCTCGTCGAAAGCGAGTTGTTCGGGCATGAAAAGGGCGCGTTTACCGGCGCGTTCGAGCGCAAGATCGGCAAATTTCAGGACGCCGATGGTGGCACCTTATTCCTCGATGAAATCGGCGAAATGCCGCTCGATGCGCAAGTCAAATTGCTCCGCGTGCTCCAGTCGGGGGAAATCCACCCGGTCGGCGCGCGCCATCCGCGCACCGTCGATGTCCGCGTCATCGCCGCGACGAACAAGCGGCTGGCCGATGAGGTCGAAGCGGGAAATTTCCGCGAGGATCTCTATTATCGGCTCAACGTCGTCCAGGTCACGATCCCGCCGTTGCGCGAACGCACGGGCGACGTCCCGGCGCTTTCTCGTCATCTGCTCGCGCGGATCGCGCAACAACCCGGGTTGCGCCCGCTCGGCATCACCGACGATGCATTGGCGCTGCTCGTCGAATATCACTGGCCCGGCAATGTCCGCCAGCTTCAGAACGCGCTGTTTCGCGCGGCGGTGCTCTGCGACGGCGCGGCCCTTACGCGCGCCGATTTCCCGCAGATCGCCGCGCTCGGCAACAAACGCCCCGGCCCTGTCGCCAGCGTCAATGGCGGCGGCGTCACGCTTTTCAGACCCGACGGCAATCTGCGCCCGCTCGAAGATATCGAGGCCGACGTTATCCGCCTCGCCATCGGTCATTACCGCGGTCGCATGACGGAAGTCGCCCGGCGACTCGGGATCGGGCGCTCGACGCTCTATCGCAAACTCGGCGAACTCGGGATCGACAACGCCGCCTGACCAGCTGTTCAAGATTTGCTAGCGATCGATCTTACGATCATCGGAGTCGAAATCGCTCCTTCGCCGTGGCATCTCGACCATCGTGATAGCACGAGGGAGGGCCACAGACATGAAGGCATTCGCGCTCAAACATGCGCCGATAAGTAAGGCGGGCAGTATCGCCGGAGCGATTGCGGCTGCGGCGACAATCGCCGCCGTGCCTCCTGTATTGGCCCAGACCCGGACGATGACCCGGACGATGACCCGGACGACGGCCCGGACGACGGCCCAGGCAACGGCTCGGGCTCAAACCCCCGCCGACATCTACGGCCCGCTCTTCGTCGCGGTGCAGGAACAGCGCGTATTCGGCGACGGCAAAACCTTCGTCGATGCAGTGCCCAAACGCGACCCCGCCGCGATCATGGCCGCGTATCGGGCGGCGGTGCCGACGACCAAGCAAGCGCTTCGCCGCTTTGTCCTCGCCAATTTTGCGGTGCCCGGTATCGACGATGCCTCCCCCACCGACATCGCGACGCATATCCGTCAGCTTTGGCCGACGCTTACCCGCCCGCCGATCGACCCGCCCGTCGGCAGTTCGGCGCTGGCGCTGCCCGCCCCCTATGTCGTGCCCGGCGGGCGATTTCGCGAAATATACTATTGGGACAGTTTCTTCACGATGCTCGGCCTGCGCGTCGATGAACAACAGCCGCTGGTCGAATCGATGATCGACGATTTCGTCAGCCTGATCGAACGTCATGGTCACATCCCCAACGGCACGCGCACCTATTATCTCAGCCGGTCGCAGCCGCCGTTTTTCGCGCTGATGCTCGACCTGTCGACCAACGCCGACCCCGTCATCGCCAGACGCCGCCTCGCCGCGCTGCGCATCGAACATGATTTCTGGATGAAGGGCCGCGCCTGCCTCAATCCTTCGGGCGCGTGCGACCATGTCGCGCGGATGCCCGATGGCAGTATCCTCAACCGTTATTGGGACGCGCGCGATACGCCGCGCGACGAATCCTTCGCGGAGGATCGCGCGACCGCCGCCGCATCGGGTCGCGATGCCCGCATCGTCCAGCGCGACCTGCGCTCGGCGGCGGAGAGCGGCTGGGATTTCAGCTCGCGCTGGCTGACCGATCCGCAAAAGCTGACGACGATCCATACGACCGATATCGTGCCGATCGACCTCAACAGCCTGCTCTATGCGATGGAACGACGCATCGCCGATCGCTGCGCCGCCGTGGCCGATCAGCCCTGCGCCCGCGATTTCACCGCGCAGGCAAAACGGCGCAAGGCGGCGATCGACAAATATCTCTGGCTGAAACCGCAGGGCCGCTACGTCGATTGGGACCGGACGACGCGCGCCGCCACCCCGGTCGTCTCGGCGGCGACGCTGTATCCGCTGTTCGTCGGCCTCGCCGCCCCGGCGCAGGCAAAGGCGGTTGCAACGACCACGCGCGCGACGCTGTTGGGCCAGGGTGGCCTGCGCACCACGACGCTGCGCACGGGGCAGCAATGGGATGACCCCAATGGCTGGGCGCCGCTGCAATGGATCGCGGTCGACGGGCTTGCCCGCTACGGCGAGGACGCGCTTGCCCGCGACATCGCCAGGCGCTGGATCGCGACGGTCACGCGCAGCTATCGCGAAACCGGCAAGATGCTTGAAAAATACGATGTCGCAGAACAGACGGCCGGCGGCGGCGGCGAATATCCGACGCAGGACGGCTTTGGCTGGACCAATGGCGTCACGGGCGCGCTGATGGCGCGATACCCCGATCTGGTTGCCGCACCGCCGCCTGCTGCCGAGGACTGAGCGAACGCATCGCCAAAGCTGAAAACAAGAACCCCGCCCTGCTCATGCGAGCGGGCGGGGTTTGTGTCTGGTGGGCGTGGCAAGGATTGAACTTGCGACCCCTGCGATGTCAACACAGTGCTCTACCACTGAGCTACACGCCCACGAGGAGGGTGCCACTAGCCGGGCAATTCGGGCGGCGCAAGCCGCTTCGTTCAATTAAGTCCGCTTGCCGATCCGAATTCGAACATCCGGTCGACCTCAAGCACCAGATCGCGCAGATGAAACGGCTTTGACAGGACGCGCGCATTGGGCATTTCCCGGCCCGCCTTCAGCGTCACCGCGGCGAAGCCGGTGATGAACATGACGCGCAGGTCGGGGACCATTTCGGCCGCCCGCCGCGCCAGTTCGATGCCGTCCATTTCCGGCATCACGATATCGGTGAGCAGCAAATCGAACTGTTCGGTTTCGAGCAAAGGAATCGCCGCAGTGCCCCGATCGACTGCCGTGACCGCATAGCCCGACCGTTCGAGCGCGCGAGTCAGATACTCGCGCATCACCTGATCGTCCTCGGCCAGCAATATCCGGATCATGTCGAACGCCCCCTTGTCTTTCATCACGTCTGTTTCGCGCGCACCCTTGCGCACAAACATGAATATTTCCAGCAACGTTGCGCGATCGATCGGCTAAGGGTGGCTCAAAGATGGACAGATCGTTCGATTGTCACGCCGAAACGGCGCCGCAAAGCCCCGTGGTGCTATCCGTGCCCCATGCGGGCCGCGACTATCCGCTTGCGCTGCGCGCGGCGCTCGCGGTGCCACTGAAGACGCTGTTGCCGTTGGAGGACCGTCATGTCGATGCGGTCGCGCTGGCGGCGCGGGGGCGCGAAACGCTGCTGATCCAGCGGCTGCCGCGTGCGTGGATCGATCTCAACCGCGCCGAGAACGAACGCGACCCGCGGGTCGATGAGGGCGCCCGCACGACCGCGCTCCCGCTGGCATCGGCCAAGGTGAAGACCGGCCTGGGCCTCGTGCCCCGCCGCGCGGTGGGTAACACGCCCTTGTGGCGGCGGCGCTTCGACGATGCGGACATCGCAGCGCGGATCGTCCGCCACCACCGCCCCTATCATGCCGCTCTGGCCAGCGCGCTCGCCGACGCGCGGGCGGCGTTCGGCGTCGCGATCCTGCTCGACATCCATTCGATGCCCCCGCTGTCGAGCGGGGCGCGAATCGTTCTGGGCGACCGCTTCGGCCGATCGGCCAGTGCCCGCTTCGTCGCCCGCGCGGAGGGTGTGGCCCGGCGCGCGGGATTACAGACCGCGCTCAACCTTCCTTATGCGGGCGGCCACATCCTTGCGACGCACGGCAGGCCGACAGACGCGGTCCACGCCATTCAGATCGAAATCGATCGCACCGCCTATCTCGATGTCACGCTCGACCATCCCGATGCGGGTCTCGACCGCGTTGCGGCGATGCTGCGCCAGATGATCGCCGGGCTTGCCGAAGAAGCGCTTTCGAGCCGCTTTGCCGCCGCCGCCGAATAACCCTCCGCATCGAAACGCTCGCGCCAAAAAAAACCACCCCGTGCGATAAAGCACGAGGTGGCCAAGGTTCAGGGAGGAGACACGCCTGAAAGGCGCGTCGTACGACCGTGCGAAAGGGGGGGAACACAGGGCCGTACACCGCATAAATAGGTGAACGGCCTTTTGGTTCAACAGGCCGTCGGAATTTTTTTCATCCGCTCTTCGCCACCCCGGGCCACATCCGCGCCAACACGCCATCGCGCAGGATGACATGATGCCGCAACGCCGCGCCGACGTGCAGAATCACGAGTGCGAGCATCAGCCAGCCGAGCACGCCATGCGCCTCATGCCCGACTCCGCCAAGCGCCTGGGACACGGGCAGTTTCGGGAAATTGGCCAGCCAGTAGAAGCCGATCGGCCGCTTGCCGCCCGACACCATCAGCCACCCGGTCAACGGCATCAGCAGGATCAGCGCGTAGAGGGCGACGTGCGTGCCCCGCGATGCCACCTGTTGCCAGCGGGGAATGTCCGACGGAACTGGCGGCATCGGATGCGACAGCCGCCACAATATACGCCCGATCGACAGGATCAGCACGGTGAGGCCGAATGAAATGTGCAATGGCATCGCCCAGGCGACGCCATCGAGCAGATTTTCGTGAAGCAGGCCAATCGCGAGATTGGCGATGACAAGCGCGGCGATCGTCCAGTGAAACCAGATCGCGACCGTCGAATAACGAACCTGGGTAGATTGGGTAACGGCCATTGGGGGCTCCTGACGCGCATGGTCGATGACGCCGCGTTGTCGGCGCCGGCACCGAACTGGTCAAGACCCCCGATCGCGCGATCAGTTGGTCAATTCGCCCTGCGGCATCTTGCCCATTTCGACCTGGCGCGAGAAAATATCGCGCATCAGGACCAGCGAGAAAAGATGGGCATAGAGCAAGGGCAGCATCCCGTTCTGCGACATCTTGCGCAGCTGGTCGCCGCGCAGATCGTTCAGCTTCTGCTCGTCGATCATCTGGAACCCGCGATAGATGAAGGGCTGATCGTTCTCATCGACCTGGATGCTGACTTCGCCGTCCATCAGCAGGTTCATATCGCGCAGGTCGTTCATGAAATTCTGCGTGCGCGCGCCGGCCTGTTCGAACTGTTCGGCGAAGGACAGGATGTTCTTGGTGAATTCGCTCGGCTGGCCGTTATCGAACAGCGGCTCGCCATCGTCGAACGCGCCGATCGTGTCGGTCGTCGGATCGAAGCACAGCGACAATTCATCGGCATCGGGCCGCAACCGCGCGAGCATATAGGGATAGCGGCGGATATAGGCGGGCACGTAGAAATTGCGCTCGTTGATCTTGCCGGCGTCGTCCATGAAGACGTTGACGCCTTCGTTAAGGCCCATCAGCGCGAGCGGGATCGCATCGTCGCCGACCGAAAAGACGATCGGCATGAACCGTTGCACCAGCGGAAATTCCTCGACCGTCAGCGGGATCGCGTGCTGACCGATCAGGAACGGTGCGGTTTCTTGCGGGCGGACGCGCCAGTCGGCGTGAGTCTCGCTCGAAAGGGGTTCGAGACCGTTGTAGAAAAGCGGAAGGGGCGCCGCACTGGCCATCGCATCGTCTCCGTAAATTCGTCGTGGGCGGGAGGCGGACAAAGGACCGCCAATTGGCGCGACGCTCTATTGGGTCGCGTCGGCTTGCGCAACCCGCACGAGCTTGCCGGGATTGAGCAGTCCGAGCGGGTCCAGCCCCGCCTTGACCCTGCGCAGCGCGTTCAGCCGTGCGGGCGAGGCGAGCCGTTCGAGCTCGTCGATCTTCATCTGCCCGATGCCATGTTCGGCGGCGATCGATCCGCCGGCGGCGATGACCAGATCGTCGACGAACCGCGTCACGCGCGGGACGTCATCGGCATACCAGCGTGACGGATCGGTGCCGGGCGCGGCGCGAACGTGGAAGTGGATATTCCCGTCGCCCAAATGCCCGAAGCCGGAAGCATGCGTGCCCGGAAACGCCGCCTCGCACGCCGTCGCGGCCGCCATCATGAACCCCGGCATCGCCTCGACGGGCACCGACAGGTCATGCTGCGACGCCGGACCGAGCGCGCGCTCCGAATCGGAAATCGAATCGCGGATGCGCCAGAAATCGCCGACCTGCGTTTCCGATGCCGCGATCGTCGCGTCCGCGATCAACCCGTCGTCGAGCGCCCGCGCCAGTTCGCGTTCGATCAATGCGTTGCCGCGTTCGTCGGTCGTCTCGATCAGCAAATGCCAGCGGTGAACGCCGCCCAGCGGGCTGCGTGTGCCCGGCACGTGGCGCAGCACCGCATCGAGCGATTCGCACGGCAAGATCTCGAAGCTTTCGAGCGCATCGGTCGCCGCCTGAAACCGGCGCAGCAGCGTCAGCGCGGCGGCGGGCGTATGGGTGCCCGCCCAGGCCGCGCTGCGCGTCGGTGCCAACGGTACGAGCCGCAAGGTCGCGGCGGTCACGATGCCCAACGTTCCCTCCGCCCCGACCAGCAATTGCGTCAGATCATAACCGCGATTGTCTTTCTTCAGCGGCGACAGCCCGTCATGAATACCGCCATCCGCGAACACCGCCTCGATCCCCGCGACCAGCCCGCGCATCGACCCGAAGCGCAGCACTTGCGTGCCCCCCGCATTGGTCGACACCAGCCCGCCGACCGTGGCGCTGCCCTTGGCTCCGAGTGTCAGCGGGAACCGCGCGCCCGCGTCGATCGCGGCGCCATGCAATGTTTCGAGGATCACCCCCGCCTCGACGACCGCAAATCCCGCCGCGGCATCGATGCTGCGTATCCGGTCCAGCCGCCGCAGCGAGACGATCAGCGCGCGGCCATCGGCGGGGGGCGTCGCGCCGCCGACCATCGAGCTGTTTCCGCCCTGCGCGACGATCGGCACGCGATGCCGTGTCGCCGCCGCCATGATCGCGGCGACATGCCCGGTCGATGCAGGCTGGAGCATCGCGGGCGCGGTGCCGTGATAACGCTGTCGCCAGTCGCTTTCCCACGGCGCGATGTGCTCACGGTCGGTCACGATCGCCTTTTCGCCGAGGATCGGTGCCAGATCGGCGAGCATGGCGGACTGTGCAGGCGTCATTGCGCACGATCTACGCAAAGTTCATCGACCGTTCAACGATCCGTACTAAGGTCACGCGCTCTGTCATGTTCAGCCGCTTCCTGCCCTTCCCCACCGCCTTCGTGGCGCTGATCCTGCCACTTGGCGCGGGCGTCGGCGCGCCCATCGACGCGGGCGGACCCCTGTTCGGCGGACAGCTCACGATCCGCGAACGGATCATCATCCGCGTACCCAAGATGCGGTCGTCACTGCCGCGTGGACGAATGCCGGTCCCGGTCCCGCCGAGCTGGAAGGAAAAGCGCGGCCCGAAATGCATCACCGCGACCGATCTTGCGGGCGCCATGATCTCGCAACCCGGATCGGTCGATCTCATCATGACCGGCGGTGCCCGGATGCGCGCGGTGTTCGACGATGATTGCGGGCCGCTCGATTATTATGGCGGCTATTATCTGCGCCCGGGCAGCGACGGGAAGATCTGCAGCAGTCGCGACATGATCCGTCTGCGATCGGGCGGCAGCTGTTCGATCGCGCGTTTCCGCCGCCTCGTGCCCGCGAACTAAGAGCGGTTTACCCCGAATTTCTTGACATTCCCGGTCAAATCCGCGAGCGCCGGAGGCGGCCCGGCGTGCCTTTACGCCACCTATATCCGGACAATTGCATGACCTTTGCCGATCTCGGCCTTTCCGACGAACTTTTAGCCGCGGTGAATGATTCCGGCTATACCGAGCCGACCCCGATTCAGGCGAGCGCGATCCCCAGCGTGCTGATGATGCGCGACATCATCGGCGTTGCGCAGACGGGGACGGGAAAGACCGCCAGCTTCGTGCTGCCGATGATCGATATTCTCGCGCATGGGCGCAGCCGCGCGCGCATGCCGCGCAGCCTGATTCTCGAACCGACGCGCGAACTCGCCGCGCAGGTCGCGGAGAATTTCGAAAAATACGGCAAGAACAGCAATCTCTCGATGGCGCTGCTGATCGGCGGCGTGTCGATGGGCGATCAGACCGCCGCGCTCGAAAAGGGCGTCGACGTCCTGATCGCGACGCCGGGCCGCCTGATGGACTTGTTCCAGCGTGGCAAGATCCTGCTGACCGGCTGTTCGCTGCTCGTGATCGATGAGGCCGACCGGATGCTCGACATGGGGTTCATCCCCGATATCGAGGAAATCTGCACCAAACTGCCCAAACAGCGTCAGACCCTGCTGTTCTCCGCGACGATGCCCGCGCCGATCAAGAAACTCGCGGACAAATTCCTCGACAATCCCAAGATGATCGAGGTCGCACGCCCCGCGACGACCAATAAGAACATCAAGGAATATGTCGTCCCGGTGTCGGGCAGCGCTTTCAAGAAGCGTGATCGCCTGCGCCAGCTGCTCGCGCAGGAAGAGGTGTCGAGCGCGATCATCTTTTGCAACCGCAAGACGACGGTGCGCGAACTCAACAAATCGCTGCGTAAACATGGCTATAAATCGGGCGAGATTCATGGCGACATGGACCAGTCGTCGCGCATCGCCGAACTCGACCTGTTCAAGGACGGCACCGTCAACATTCTCGTCGCGTCCGACGTCGCCGCGCGCGGTCTCGACGTGAAGGGCGTCAGCCATGTCTTCAATTTCGACGCGCCCTGGCATCCCGACGATTACGTCCACCGCATCGGGCGCACGGGCCGCGCGGGTGCGACCGGCGTCGCCTATACGCTGGTGACGAGCGAAGACGCCGAAAATATCGCCAATATCGAAAAGCTGACCGGGCACAGGATCGAACGGCTCGGCGATGCGCCCATCGCGGATGCGCCCGACACGCGCGATTCAGATGGTGACGACGCCCCCGCCCCCCGCGCGCGCCGCAGCCGCTCACGCGCAAAGCCGAAGGATGAGGCACGGGTCGACGACACCGCCGCCGAGGCCGTACCGGTTGAACCTGCGCCCGTTGAACCTGCGCCCGTTCAATCGGCGGCGGACATCGAACGGCCCGCCCGCACGCCCCGCCGCCGGAGCCGGAGTCGAGGTGATGCGGCACGTAACGAGACGCCGCAGCAGGACCGCGCGAATCACGACGAACGCGGCGCAGACGATGCGCCGGTCGAGCATGCGCGCGCCACCGGCCCGGATATCGACCGGACGCGCGACGGCCGATCGGGAATGACGCTTCGGTCACTGAGCGGGGCGGCAGCGAACGGGTCGGCAACGGTTCACGTTCCGATCGCGCCCGCCACGACCGCCCCCATCAGGGCCGCGCCTATCGCGACCAGGACGACGCCCAGGATGCAGGTGGCTGGAACGGCCCGATTCCCGATTTCCTCAACGCCGTCATCGGGGTGTGACCGGGAGGGTGGATCGCAGCCCGGTCGCCTCCCCCTGTACCCGCATCTGTACGCTCGATGCGGACGATCTGTGTATCGGCTGTGGCCGCACGCTCGACGAGATCGGTGCCTGGAGCACCATGCCCGACGCCGTCAAACGCACGACGCTGGCCACCGCGCGACGGCGGCTGGCCGAGTCGCGCGTTCAGCCCTCCCGCGGCATCAGCGCATCATCGATTTCGGTCGCGCGCTTGTAGGCGTCGCGTGATTCCAGGCGCCCCCAATAAGCGGTAAACGCATCGCGCGTCGGCATCGACCCGAACGCCAGGCCCCAGCCGACCTGCGATCCGACATAGACATCCGCGGCGGTGAACCGGTTGCCCGCGATATAATCATGCCTGGACACCGCCGCTTCGAGCACGTCGACCGCCAGATCGTAATTCCCATATCCCGCCATTCGGCCCTGATCTTCGCTGGGTGCAAAACCCATCGACTTGTTCGTGATCGCCTGTTCGACCGGCCCCGCCGCGAAGAAGAGCCAGCGATAATAATCGGCGCGCTCATCGGCGGTGGGGGCAAGCCCCGCATTGGGAAATGCCTCCGCCAGATAAGCGCAGATCGCCGCGCCTTCGGTCACCACGCGGGCGTCATGAACGATCGCCGGAACCTTGCCCATCGGATTGATCGCCAGAAAATCGGCGCCCTTCACCGACTGCGCGGCATCCGGCGCGTAATCGAGCAGCACCGTGTCATAAGGCACGCCGACCTCTTCGAGCATCCAGCGCGCGATGCGACCACGCGACATCGGGTTGGTGTAGAACGTCAGTACCATGATCGGTTCCCCTCCGCAGGCTCGCGGGCCGAGCCAGATGTTCTTCTATTGTTCCTACCGATTCAAATCAATGCCCGGTCGAACAGGGTCCGGTCGAACAAGGTCCGGTCGAACAGGGCAAGCATCCGGTTCCACGCCTTTTCCGCGCTCGCCAGATCGTAGACGCGGCTGTCGGGTGGGCACCAGCCATGCATCGTGTCCTCGTAGACCTCGATCTCGGCAGGTAGTTTTGCCTTGGTAAAGCGCGCTTTCAACATCGTCTTGTCGTCGGGCGAACGCGCGTCGTCGTTCGCCGCGATCGCGATGAGATACGATGCTTTCATGCCGGGAATCAGCAGATGCGGGCTATCCGGCTTGTCGGTGACCAGCCCGCCGCCGTGGAAGGTGGCCCCCGCCCGGACGCGGCCCGGCACCGCGGCGGCAGTACGAAACACCATCGGCCCACCCATGCAATAGCCCGTCGTCGCCAGTCCGCGACGCTTGTCGGTTTGCGGCTGCGCATCGATGAACGCGGTAAAGGCCTTGGCATCGCGGACGGTGCCTTCGGTGCTCAGCGCGGCGACCATCGGCTTGATCTTCTCGCGCACTGCGGGCTGGTCATAGGTTTCGCCGGGCGCGAGGAACGGCGCCTTGGTCGATCGGTAGAATTGGTTGACGCACAAAACGGCATAACCCGATTGCGCGAGCCGGTTCGCCATCAGCATGAAGGCGGGGCGCAGGCCCATGATGTCGGGCCAGATCAAGACGCCGGGATAGGTGCTCGGCTTGTCCGGCGCGACCCAATAGGCATCGGCTGTACCGTCAGGCGTCGTGATCGCGACCGTCCGCCCGCTCGTCGCCAGCGCATCGGCGGGCGCGGGCAGCATGGCGATCAAACCTGCGGCACCCGCGGCCTTCGCCGCCATCGTCCCGAATTCGCGGCGCGAAACGCCGGACAGAAAGCGCGCATTATCTTCGGCGGTATGCTCGTCGCACATCTCATTCTCTCCCAATCGCTTGCCGGGAGGGAGCTTAGGTCAAGCGGCGCGCCACCACCAGACGCCATCGGTCGCATCGCGGCGTGCCCGCCCCTCGACCTCAAGGCGGCGGAGATGCGCGAGCGCTTCGCCCGTCGCCATGCCGAGCATGTCCTGCCCGATCGCACGACGGAACAATCGCCCGAAACAGTCGATCGCCCGGCGCGGTTCGGCGAGAAAGATTTCGAGCGCGTCGAGCCGTTCGCGATGTTCGCGATCCATCGCATCGAGCCGCGTGTGCAGCCCCGTGAACGGATCGCCATGCCCCGGCAATACGAGCAGGTCGGCGGGCAAATTCCTGAGCTTCGCGATCGAGGCGAGCCATTCGCCGAGCGGGTCGGCATCCGGTTCGGTCACACCGAGCGAGACGTTGGGGCTGATCCGCGGCAACACCTGATCGCCCGCGATGAAGACACCACGCGTCTCGTCGAGCAGGCAGGCATGTTCGGGGCTGTGGCCCGATCCGGTGACGATTCGCCAGTCACCGCGACCGATCCGCAGCGTGTCGCCATCCTGCAATCGCGTGAAGGACAAGGGCAGCGGCGTGACGATCCGGCGAAAACCCGCCCAGCCGCGCGCGCTGGCGGCGTCGACCTGTTCGTCGTTCCATCCCGCGCCGCGCCAGAAAGCGACCATCTCTTCGGGCACCGCATCGCGCGCATCGGCAACGAGCATCCGTGCGGTCAGCCATTCGCCGCGCGTCATCACCAGTGGCGCGTCGTGATGCGCGCACATCCATCCAGCCAGGCCGATATGATCGGGATGCATGTGCGTGCCGATCATTCGCGTGACGCGCACGCCCGCCATCGCGCCGTTGGCGAGCGTCTTCCATGCGTCGCGCGCATCGGTCGTGTTCATTCCCGTGTCGACCAGCGCGACGCCGTCGCCACGCGCGTCGCGGTCCGCGATCAACCAGCAATTGACGTGCTTCAACGGTCCGGGAATGCGCAACCGGACCCACTCCAGCCCCTCGGCAATACGCATCGTCTCACCCGACGCAGGCTCCGCTCCGCCGAATGGATAGGTCAGCCCCTTGTGGCTGGTCGCGGTAAAGCTGTCGTCGGGGACGAAGGCGGCATCTGTGGACATCAGTTGCCGTTACCAACGCATTCGCACCGCGTCACCCCACCGACGCTGATGCGCCAGTGCCTGTTATGGGCGGGGCCGAAATCGCGGGGCCGAAGTGGCGGGGCCGAATCGCCGCCGCCACCCGCCGTGATTGGTTCAGCGCTTGAACGGGTCGTTGAACAGCGTGTTGGGGTCGGTGGGCTCGATCCCCGCCTCGGCATCGCGCGCTGCCTGTTCGCGCTCGGCACGAAGCTGCGTGAGCAGCGCCTCGCGGTCGCCCTCCAGCCGTGTATCGGTCGGCGCGGGTTCGATCCCCGCGGCCTTGGCCGCCTTCGCGACCGCCGCATCGAGTTCGCGCTGCGTCGTAAGGCCCAGCGTCACCGGATCTTTCGGTGTGATATTCTGGATGTTCCAATGGCTGCGGTCGCGAATCGCCGCGATCGTCGTCCGCGTCGTGCCGATCAGGTTGCTGATCGCGCCATCGGTGATTTCGGGATGGTTGCGGATGATCCACGAAATGCCGTCTGGCTTGTCTTGGCGCTTGCTGACCGGCGTGTACCGCGGCCCCTTCGTGCGTCGGACCTGTTCCGGGCCCTTGGTGATCTGCATCCGGTATTCGGGGTCGGCCTGCGCCTTGTCGATCTCTTCCTGCGTCACCTCATGCGCGCGGATCGGGTCGCGCCCGGTCAGCTTCGTCGCAGCGGTATCGTCGGCGATTGCCTGCACTTCGAGGATGTGCAGACCGCAGAATTCAGCGATCTGTTCGAAGCTGAGTGCGGTGTTGTCGACCAGCCAGGAAGCGGTCGCGTGAGGCATAAGCGGCTGGGCCACGGGGTAACTCCGTCGGAAATAGAAAGGGCCGCCCCTTATCGGAGCGGCCTCGGTACGGTGTCGATGTACTCCTCGTGTTGCCTTAGGGCAACCCATCGAGCTTTTTGCTGCAGGTGCGTTGACCAAAGTGTCACAATTGCAGACTATGCGAGCCGTCTCGATAGACGGAGTTTCCAATGACCATTTCCATGACGCGGATCGCCACCGCACTTGCCGGCGCCGCGATGATCGTCACGCCGGTCGCCGCTTCGGCTGCCCCTGCCAATGCCGCCACCAGCCTTTCGGTGACGCGCGCCGCCACCCAAACCAAGGATGGCAACAAGTTCGCCGGTATCGGCGGCACGACCGCGATCAACATCGCGATCCTGGCGGCGATCGTCGTCGGCGTGCTGGTCGCGACGGGCGGCAGCGACGACGACAACGGTGCGGCACCCGCCAGCCCGTAACCGGTCGCGTCACAGCGACAAGAAATTGAGGGACCGGGTCGGCGACGATCCGGTCCCTTTTTCTGAGTCTCGGTTGTTCAGGGCAGGAATTAGCCGGCGTCGATCGACAGCACGATCTTGCCGACATGGTCGCCCGCTTCCATCCGCTCATGCGCGGCGGGGGCGTCGACAAAGGCGAAAACGCGGTCGATCGGCGGCTTCAGCTTGCCCGCGACGACATGTGGCCAGACGGTCCGGCCGATCTCATCCGCGACAAGCGATTTGAACGCGGTATCGCGCGGGCGCAGCGTCGATCCCGTCAGCGTCAGGCGGCGGCGCATGATCTCGAAAATCGGGATCGTCGCCTGCGCTCCGCCCTGTACCGCGATCGACACATGTCGCCCGTCCTCGGCGAGGCATTGCAGGTTGCGCGCGACATAATCGCCGCCGACCATGTCGAGCACGGCGTTGACGCCCTTGCCGTCAGTGATGGCCTTGACGCGGTCGACGAAATCCTCGGTCTTGTAATTGATCGCGTGGGTCGCTCCCAGATCGCGTGCGGCGGCGCATTTTTCATCGCTTCCCGCAGTGACGATGATATCGATGCCGAACACGCGGCACAACCCGATCGCCATCGTTCCGATCCCGCTCGTCCCGCCATGAACCAGCACGGTATCGCCCTCGGTCGCGAATGCGCGTTCGAACAGGTTCGTCCACACGGTGAACAATGTTTCGGGAAACGCCGCTGCCTCGATCATCGTCAATGCCTCTGGCACGGGCAGGCACTGGCCCGCCGGCGCCACCGCATATTGGGCATAGGCCCCGCCATTGACGAGCGCGCACACCTGCTGACCGAGCATTTCATTTTCCACCCCCTCGCCCAGTGCGACGATGGTGCCCGACAGTTCGAGCCCCGGGATCGACGGCGCGCCCGGCGGCGGCGGATACAGCCCCTTGCGCTGCATCACTTCGGGCCGGTTGATCCCGGCTGCGGCGACCTTGATCAACACCTCCCCCTCTCCCGGCTTCGGGACGGGGCGGTCGACCAACGTCAGCACTTCCGGGCC
>JAPKCG010000021.1 GCA_028823055.1 Sphingomonas bacterium | reverse complement strand
TGCAACTGTCCCGAGCGCTTCAATGGTCTCGAATCGTCTCAAACGGCGGTTAATTTTATAGCGCATAAATAAAGGGTTGTGATGAGACGAGACACCATCTGCAAACATAACAGCCAGCACGCGCTCTTGGGCGGGACCGGCAGACCCTCGGCGATGATCCGCGCAGTACAGGCATCACGGTCCCAAGACCAGTCGCGCAGAGGGTACTCGCACTCGTACAGCGGGTCGTCGATCGACAAGGCGTGGTTGGCGCGCTGCGTGTCACGCGGGCCAGCATCATAGCCGATCAGTCTCCTAACCCGCTGTCCTCGTGCCCAAGCGTCGATCGCTGGCTGCCAGGTGGCGAGGAAGGCATCCTGCGGGGCCTTCTTGTATTTGAGGCTGCAGCTCGACCCGCCAAGGCTTTTGCTGGGCAGCGTGGCGTTCGTCAGGCACATTTCGAGGAGGCCGTAATAGGGCGGCCAGTGCTTGAATCGCTTGGGCAGGTACGAGACGATCTCATGCCGGATGCCCCGCGCGTCCATCCATGGGCGGATCACGTCGAGATAGGCATAGGTCGCGGGCTTCTCGACGCCGGTATCAGCGGTCAGGACCAGATCGATCTTTTCGCCGCGGGCGGCCTTTTCAATCAGGAGGGCGGTGCTGTCGACGCCGACACCGTAGGCGAGGACGACGGGAGCCGGAGGAGCGCCGTCCATGTCACGCATCCCCGGAGGTGCGTTCGGTGACGGCGACGGCGAGGCCTTCGCGGGTCATGGTGATCGTCACCGTGCGGTCGGCCGGAACCAGCCAAGGATGTGAGGTGAGCAGCGCCCGCACCCGCACCTCGATCGCAACATCGTTACCTTCGAGGATACTCACGACCCGATCGGTTGCGTCCCGGAAGAACCGGCTGCGTTGGGTGTCGTGGCTGTCGGCATCGCTGTCGTTATCCGGATCAAATAGCGCACGCCGGGCAAGCTCGACAACGTCACCGGCGACCAGCTCGGCCCCGCGTCTGACGAAGATTGCCACATCGTCGATACGGTCGGACATGTCGTGGTCTGCCGCGAAAGCGACGTCGGCGTCGCAGCGGACGTCGACATACGCGCCCGCATGAGACAGCGTCGCGGTCAGTTCGAGGCCGTCGACATAGCCGTGATCGGCGTCGGCCGGTGCGCCGGTTGTTACATCGATCGCGAAGGTGCGGCTGTCCTGCGTCACGTCGAAGCCGATGGTCTCGACGCGGGCGAGGATGTCGTACCAACTATATCCGGCGAAGGCGGGCTCCTCGGCAACCAGCTCACCATCGAATGGGGAGTGTCGGGCGATCGCCAGCGCTGCCGGCTGAGCGATCAGCGCATCGATCTCCGGCATGATGACCATCGACTGGTCTGTCACGCGGACTCCGCTCAGATAGTTCTCGAACATGTCGGCGTGCGGCGTGATCCAGCCATAGAGATACGGCTCGGCCTCGGGCAGCTCGATGCCAAGCGCTCTTGCCTCGGACCAAGCGGTGAAGGCGAGGCGATGCGACGGCTGGTCAGCGATCGCGCGAAAGATCGCGGAACGAGCCGCTGCCCGTAGATCGTCCAGCACCGGGTTCTGCACGACTTCCTTGCGTGCCGGCAGCACCAACTGGATTGCCGGGCAGTCGATGATGTCGATGCGCGCGGTCCATACCTGCCCGCGTCCGACCTCGCCGACGTGGTCGATCCGACAGGCGATCGTGACACCGTGAAAATTCAGGCGCGGCGTGATGCTCGTGTCCGATGCGGCATCGCTGTGGAGGATCCCGATCCGGCAACCATTCCACTCCTCGATGCGGACCGCGTCGGCCAGCCAGTCGAGGCGTTCCACGGCGTCGCCCTCGAACGTCACCGGCAGCGGATAGTGGCGCGCGACCGACTTCACGGTCTCGCCGAGCTTCTCGGACCAGGCGTCCGGCATACGCACGGTGATCGCGGTGCCGCGGTTGATCGGGTCGGCGCAGATCGCAATCGGGCGACTGCTTTCCCACGCCCCAGCCGGGATATGGGCCATCCACCCCTGCCGCTCTGGTTGTGACCAAGACCGGATGATGACGTCCTGTCCAGCAAGGCTGAACACGCCCATCCCCGCGCAGTCCTCGCGGATGCGCGTCTCTTCCGACCAGCGCGAGCGCCCGAGCGTCACCACTGCGGCCGGATCAGCGATACCGCTGCCGTCGTCGACGATATGGAGCAGCCGATCACCAACATGGCCGCTGGTCGAGATTGCGATCGTCGTCGCTCCGGCACGGCGGGCATTCTGAAGAAGCTCGCTCAAGACGTCGTGTGCGGAGCCGTTGAAGAGCCGCCCGACCTTAGCGATGGTTTCGGGCGCGACGCTGGTGGCGATCGTGGCGGGGAGCATGGCTGGTCCTTTCGGGCGCGTGCGGGGCCATCCCCGCATCTGCCTATCCCCTCCCCCTTCCTCCTGCGCGTCTTGGGCCACTTGGTCGGCCTCGAGTTGATACCAAGGCGCTTCCGCGCACCGCATGGGTGGACCCGTTCATGATCCGGACCGCCCTCAGGAGGTCACCGGTAGTGGGGGCGTTCGGCGGGAAAGCGCTCGGGCGGGACGCCCGTGAAGGTCAGCGCCCGGTAGCGTCCCCCGTTGTAGAGGACAGAGTCGACGCTGCGACGATGACGCTGCAGCCGCTCGAGAAGCCGGTTAGCGCGACGCACGGCGGTTATCGCCGCCTCGTCGGTCAGGTGAAAGCCGATGGCGCGGACGAAGCGGCCGGTGTCGTAGTACCAACCGCCGTCTTCCGGCCCGCCATACTCGCGGTCGACCTCGTAGAACGCCACAATGGAACGCATCGCATGTCTCCTTTGACGATAGGGGTCGATGCCGGTCAGACGTGTGCGCTCTCGGCGGACGCAAAGACCGACCAAAGGTGCGCTTCCGCGTCGATCAGCGTGTCGAAGGACCGACTGCTGTTGGCGACGTTCACCATCCAGGCACTGCCTGCCGCTTCTATGAAACCAACCGCGTAGACGCGGCCTGCACTGTCCGATGGCGGTATCGTCGCCAGATCGTGGCCCTCTGCAGAGAGACTGGGAACGCTGCGCCCGGTGAGCCGCCACGCATCAAACCGCGCGCCCTTGTCGTCACTGGCGAGATAATGGCGGGTAGCGACCGTCCACGCGGCGT
Source organism: Sphingomonas bacterium (assembly GCA_028823055.1). GTDB lineage: Bacteria > Pseudomonadota > Alphaproteobacteria > Sphingomonadales > Sphingomonadaceae > Sphingomonas. The sequence continues at coordinate 14,667 of JAPKCG010000021.1, read as the reverse complement.
TGACGTGGTCGAGGTCGCTCGCGAGCGTCATCGCGTCGCCGGAGCCGACGATCACGTCATCGCGTGTGGCACGCCATGCGTCGAGCATCACCATGTTCGCATCGAGGAAGTCGTGGGACGCGCACACCCCGGCGCCGGCCGTGCGATTGCGCAGCCGCATATCCTGCCACTCCGTTGGGTCGAGCATCCGCGCAAGCCGGTGGGCGAAGTTGCAGGCGAGCTGCTCGATGGCAACATGCCGCACCGCCTCTTCATAGTCGTCGCCAGCATAGACGGACGTCAGTTCGCCGATCGCGTCGCGCCGGCAGAAGCTGAAGCGGGTGGCCTCGGGAATCTCACGCCGAGCCGGATCCTCATAGTCGATCCAGATTTGAGCCAGCTCCCCCAGCGGGCCGGAGCAGGGGCCGAAACTCGGCGCAGTTTCATGCCGCCAGCTTTCGTCGGTCCAGCTTTGCGGTATCGGGACCATCGTCGCGATCGGATAATCGACGAAGAACGTCGCCCATTTGGGCGTGACCTCGCTGGTCGTTAGCGAGTGAGTGAGCGACACCAGGCCATCGACCTCAGCTGTCCTGCGGTATTGCTCGATCAGGTCCGTATCGCCGTCGGCGCCAGCCACTAGCTCGGCAAGTACATATGGCCACGTCGTCGGCGTCACCCAGATGTTGAGAAAGCCGTTCCAGCGGGTGTCATCGGTGTAGCCGGCGAACGTCGCGCCATCGCCGAAACTCCAGGCGACCGGCCGCATCAACGAATGAAGCGACGGCTCTAGCTCTAAGGCCCCGGCGGTGACGTCGAGATCCTTCAGCGCAGAGGCAAAAGCGTCGCGATGCTGGAAACGGCCAAGCGCGAGGAGGACGTCGACGTAAGCGGCACGATCCTCCTCGCGCAGGAACTCATGGACCGTGGCATCGCGGGCGGACAAATACTCGCGAGCGAGCGTCAGTGGCGTGGCGCGGATCGTCTCGGCGAAGGTGGCGATATGGCGAATGCGCATTGGGAGGGAATCCTGTCCGGCTAATTCCGGTCTCTCTTTCCACTCCCCCTCTTCTCCGGCGTATGGGGCTCGCCTCGGCTATGCCTTAGTTTTGGCCGTAAGGATGGCGGCCCGCTCCTGCTCTTCGACGGCCGTGTCTAGTAGCAACACCATGATCGAGGGCTTGATATCCTCGGTCAGAGCGCGGGTGTCGACGATGTGACGGCCGCCCTTTGTGATGCAGAAGCTGTTGAAGGTCGGCATCTGGCCGCCATTGGCATCCGCGATTGTGGTGCCCCGGTCGTGAAACTGGATGTCGACGAAGCGCGCAGCACCCTCCCCGTAGGGCATGAAGCAGAAGGTCGCCCGTCGGCCGTCACTCGTTTTTACGCTGATAGTGAAAGCACCGTCAGGCAGGTCGATGACCTTGTGAGGCACGTTGTTGAAGGTGGCAAAGCCGATCGCCTTGGCGTCAGCCTCGGTCATCACCGGCAGGTCGCGAATGTCGGACATGATAATCTCCTCAAGTGACGAAAGTGGAATGGTGCGAAAGCGTCAGGTGCAGGCGTCCATCAGTCGGGTCGCGCCGCCAAAAGCGCGCAGGGCAGCCGCCATCTCGCGCCGGATATTCGTCTTATTAGAGACGATGATTTCCGGCGCGATCGGCTCGCCGGCTGAGGTGGCATAGCCGTAGGCAAGCTCACCGCCCTCGGCCTCGATCCGGATTAGGTGACCGCGCCGCGGCGCTGGTCCGACGTGCCTGGCGGTGAACTCGCCGAGTTTTCCCGTCAGGCCGTTGATCGCCTTGCCCCTGCCTCCCGCCCGCGCGTCACCGTGGCTGTAAAGACTGATACGTACAGCAGTCGGATGGGTCCTCTAGTCCCTCCGCAAACCGACCAGCGATATGCCGGATTTCCCTTACCGCGGCCCGCCGGGCACGTTGCAGCTGGCCCCACTCTGCCAATCCGACTTATTTTTGCATGTGAGGGCCATGTGTGAGAATGGCGTTTATGCGTTCGATCGACACAACCGACGTTACCGCGGGCTTTCTGGATGAACTCGTCGGCTATCACCTACGAATGACGTCGAATAAATTCCAGGCGGATTTTGCCGTAACCCTAGCAGGCACCGGCATTCGCCCAGCATTGTTTGCGATTCTATCGATCGTCAACGATAAGCCGGGTATCAATCAAGGCGTTGTAGGCGAGCAGCTCGGCATACAACGGGCAAATATGGTATCGCTTATCAACGAACTACTTGAGCAGAAATTGATCGCTCGATCCGTATCGAAGGAAGATCGTCGCGCCTATCGATTATCGTTAAGCGAAATCGGACGCGACACCTATATCCGCTGCGCCACCGCAATCAGGGCGCACGAGCGCGCACTGCTTGCGAATCTTTCGGCTAAGGAACTAACCGCACTGATCACGACATTAAAAAAGTTGCACAGCCATGATGGCGATTGACAGGCTGGCCGCGTTGGTGAACCTTTTCGTCACGCGAACACGACCGACGCATATATCGTCGGATAATGGCGTCGGGTTTATCGCCAAGGCCGTGTAGTTATCGCTACCGGACACCGGCACGATGAACGGCGTCAAGGCCGACCCGCTTGACCGGCCATAGTCAAGACGATCCACTCTGCGGGGGCATGTCATTCCAGTAGAGTCGCGTCGGATTATCGATGAGCATCTGCTGCTGTAGCGCCCTGGTCGGCGCGATGCGCGGGATGATGTCGATCAGGGCACCATCGTCGGGAATCGCGTCCTGCATGTTAGGATGCGGCCAGTCGGTGCCCCACAGCACGCGGGCTGGATAGTCGGCGACGAGCGGCGCGACGCTGCGCACGAAATCGTCCCAGGGCGCACCCGCGGGATCGAGCCGGTCGGGACAGGTCGCCTTGAAAAATATGTCATCGCGTGATTCGAGCAGAGTACGCAACGCGGCCATATCGGCGCCATCCGGTCCCTGCGATACAGCGGGACGACCCATGTGATCGATGACCAGCGGCACCGGGATCGCAGCGAGGAACGGGCGCATCTCTTCGAGAATATCCGCCTCGAAATAGACGACGACATGCCACCCCTTCGGCAGCCGCGCAGCCACTTCGAGGAATTTGTCCTTCGGCGCGCTATCGACGAGGCGTTTCAGGAAGTTAAACCGGATGCCGCGAATGCCGCCGTCATGGAGCGCGGAGAGGTCGGCTTCGGAAATGGCAGGATCGACGACCGCGACGCCGCGTGCCCTGCCCTGCGATTGCGCGATGGCATGGAGCGTCGCGCTATTATCGGTGCCGTGGCAGCTCGCTTGCACGATGACGTTCCGCGCGAAACCCAGCTTGTCGCGTAACGCAAACAGCATGTCGGGTCCGGCATCCTGCGGCAGATATTTGGCCTTGGCGCTGAAGGGAAAGGCGTCGGCGGGACCGAATACATGACAATGCGCGTCGATCGCGCCCGGCGGCGGGCGGAAGCGCGGCGGCGAAGGATCGATCGTCCAACTGCGGATACGTCCCGTCTCGTCAGTGCTCATGCGAAAACTTTTCCATCCATCAGTTTTCGCGCGGTGCGCAGCAGCGCCGCGCTGATTACCGCGCCGCTGTCGTCGGTCGCCAATACGCAGCTCATCTCACCGGTCGGATGTTCGACAGACAGCGTCTTGTGCGTGCCCTCCGGTACGACCGCGACGTCGGCGGCAGGCGATCCGTCGATCAGGCAGGCCGTCGCGACGCTGACCGCACCCAGCACGCCAATCGTCGCATGTGCGCGGTGCGGGATGAAGCTGCGCACGGTCACCGCGCCGCCATGACGCGCGGGGGCGACGAGCATCATCTTGGGCACCGATTTCGCGCTGACATCGCCGAGATTCATCAGCGCCCCGGCGATCAGTCGGATTGCCTCGATCCGCGCCTTCAGATCGGTCGCGGCATCGAGCGTGTCGCGATCCTCATACCCCGTCGCGCCCACATCCTGCGCGCGCAACACCACGCACGGCATGCCATTGTCGATCAGCGTGCAGTCGACGCCCTCGATGACATCGATAGCGTTGCCGGTCGGCAGTAGCGCGCCGCACGACGACCCGGCGGTATCGCGAAATTCGAGCGGGACCGGCGCGGCACTGCCGGGGACGCCGTCGATCCGTGCGTCGCCTTCATAGGTTCCGACCCCTTTCGGAGTGATCACGCTGGCCACCGCGATCTGCCCGGTATTGACCATGAAAATCGCGACCGGGGTCTGGTCGCCCGTCGCCGCGACCAGCCCGCGTTCGATCGCGAAGGGGCCGACCCCGGCGAGCATGTTGCCGCAATTCTGCGCGTCGCTGACGATCGCCTGATCGACGAAGACTTGCAGGAACAGGTAGTCGACATCGACATCATCGCGGGTTGATTTGCCGACCACCGCGACTTTCGACGTCAGCGGATCGGCCCCGCCCATGCCATCGATCTGACGCGGGTCGGGCGATCCCATGATGCGCAGCAAAAACGCATCGCGCTCCGCCGGGTCGGCTGGCAAATCGTCGGCGAGAAAGAACGCGCCCTTCGACGTGCCCCCGCGCATCCACATGCAGCGGACGCCGTCATTCATAGCGCAGACCCAGCGCCTCGAGCTTGCCGCGCATGTCGTAGATATCGAGGCCGAGTTCGCCCGCAGCCAGCCGATGTCGCTTCGCCTCCTCGGCGTCCTCCCGCGCCCGCGCCTTGGCGAGTACCGATGCCGCATCGGTGCGCCTCACCACGCACACGCCGTCGTCGTCGGCCACGATGATATCGCCCGGCTCGATCGCCGCACCGGCGCAGACGATCGGCACGTTGACCGAACCCAGCGTCGCCTTGACCGTCCCCTGTGCGAACACCGCCTTCGACCAGACGGGAAAACCCATCTGCGTGAGGTCGCGGATATCGCGAACCCCCGCGTCGATTACCAGACCGCGACAGCCGCGCGCCATCGCGCTGGTCGCGAGCAGATCACCGAAATAGCCGTCCTCGCATGGCGATGTCGGTGCGAGCACCAGAATGTCGCCCTCCCCCAATTGCTCGATCGCGACATGGATCATCCAATTGTCGCCCGGGGGCGCGGATATCGTCACCGCTGACCCTGCGATCCGCGCGCCGGGATAAATCGGGCGCAGTGCACTGCCGAGAAGCCCGATCCGTCCCTGCGCCTCATGCACCGTGGCGACGCCAGCGCTCGCAAGCCCGTCGATCACACCGGCATCTGCCCGAGCGATATTGCGCACTACCCGTCCGGCCATTTGACTCTCCCGACACTCTGGTCGTGCGATGCACATTGGGGCGCGACACCATCAATTCGGAATTGCGCGCGAGCAATAAGTATATGCTAAGCGTCATAGGCATGACGACGCCCTTCGACCTCAACCTCCGCCACTTGCGCGCGCTCGATCTGATCGTCGAACTGGGCAGCATGAGCGCGGCGGCGGCGGCGGTGAACCTGACGCAGCCCGCCCTGACCCAGGGCCTCGCCAAGCTGGAACGTCAATTGGGGCGTGCGCTGTTCGACCGGCATCCCGACGGTGTGCTGCCGACCGAGGCGGGGCTGTTGATCGCAGGGCGAGCGCAGGCGGCGTTCGCGCATCTGGGCAGCGCCGCTAGGGCTGCATTGCGCGGCGGCAGTCGGGGATTTGCTCGTCCCGAACAGCTCATGACGGCGACGCAAGTGCGCGCCTATCTAGCGCTCGCGGATGCGGGAAGTTTTGTTGGCGCGGCGGCGGCCACCGGCCTGTCGCAACCCGCGCTTCATCGCGCGGTTCGCGACCTCGAACAAATTGGCGGGGTAGTGCTGGTCGAACGGCGCGGACGCGGTGTCCAGTTGACCGATGCGGGGCGACGCCTGGCCCGCGGCATACGGCTCGCGATCGGGGAAATCGGCGCGGTCATAGCCGAACTCGATGACGATGACCGGGGCGCAGGAATCGTCAGGATCGGCGCGATGCCGATGGCGCGGGCGCGGGTGCTGCCCAGCGCCATCGCGGCGTTCCAACGCGGCACCCCCCGCGCGACGGTGGACATCGTGGAGGGATCGTGGCGCGAACTGGTCGAACCGCTCAACGACGGCGTACTCGACCTGATGATCGGCGCGCTGCGGGACGAGGCACCACCAGGGCTGGCACAAACGCCGTTGTTCGAAGATCGGCTGGTCGTCGTCGGGCGCGCAGGCCACCCGCTCGCCGGATGCATTCCGACGGTCGAGCAATTGGCGCAATTCGGGTGGATCGTCGGACGCGCAGGCACGCCGCTGATGGCGCATTGGCTGACGCTGTTCAGATCCACGCCGGCCCCGATCGCGCCGATCGAATGCGGGTCGGTGCTGGTGATCCGCGGGGTGCTGGCCGACAGCGACCTGTTGACCCTGCTCTCCCCCGATCAGGTCGCGCTGGAGATCGCCAGTGGCATGCTGACGACGATCGGAGAGCCCCTAACGCATGGCACCCGCACGATCGGCATCACGACGCGGGCCGACTGGCGTCCGACGCGTGCGCAGCGGCGGTTGCTGACACTGCTGGAAGCCGCCGCGAAGGACAAGAATTCCGGAAAGCTTATGATAGCGCCGCAATAGTGATTGGCGCAGTGTTGGTCCCGCCCCCTAGCCCAAGGTCATGGAGAGACATTCGTGCGCGATGATCGGGTTCGGCGAAGCTGCACGAGCGTTCGCGACCGATGCGTACGCCGTGATCGTCGCCTATGATCGCAAGACCGACGATGTCGCGACCCGCGCCGGGATCGAGGCGGACGCCGACGCGCTCGGCGTAACGCTGGCGCCCAGCAATGCGGGTGCCTCTCGCGGCGCATCGCTGATCCTGTCGCTCGTCACCGCCGATCAGGCGCTTCCCGCCGCCATGACGACCGCCGCCGCCATCGACGCCGCCCCGCTCTATTGCGACATGAACAGCGTCGCCCCCGATACCAAACGCGCCGTCGCCCACGCCATCACCGCGGCGGGCGGGCGTTATGTCGACGTGGCGGTCATGGCCCCCGTCCACCCGGCGAAACTGACCGTCCCCCTGCTGGTATCGGGCAACCACGCCGCCGACGCGGCCACCGCCCTCCATGCGTTCGGCTTCACCAACGTCCGAGTCGTCGATGGCGGGATCGGCGCAGCGTCGTCGATCAAGATGATCCGGTCGGTGATGATCAAGGGGATGGAGGCGCTGACCTCCGAATGCATGCTGGCGGGGGCGAAGGCGGGCGTGCTGGACGCAGTCATCGCCTCGCTCGACGCCAGCTGGCCAGGTGCCGACTGGCGCGCGCGCGCCGACTATAATCTCGACCGTATGATGGTCCACGGCCTGCGCCGCGCCGCCGAGATGGAGGAGGTCGTCGCGACGCTCGACGCGCTCGGCACGGGATCGGCGATGACGCGCGGCACCGTGCAGCGCCAGCGCGCGATCGGTACGCTCGGCCTCGACACGCCCGAGGGTCTGACCGCAAAAATCGCCGCGATCGACGGCGCCGAAAATAAAAAAAAGGACAAGGCTGCATGACGCTCATCATCGACTGCCACGGCCATTACACGACCGCTCCACCCCAGCACGATGCGTGGCGCGAGATGCAGAAGGCGGCGTTCAAGGCGAGTGAGGCCGCCCCGCCCTACCCCGCGATCAGCGACGATGAAATTCGCGAGACGATCGAGACGAACCAGCTGCGCCTGCTAAAGGAACGCGGCGCGGACATGACGATCTTTTCGCCGCGTGCGTCGACGATGGCACCGCATATCGGCGACGAAGCCGTCGCAACTGCGTGGAGCCGCGCGTCGAACGACCTGATCGCGCGCGTCGTCAATCTGTATCCCGAGACGTTTGCCGGTGTGTGCATGCTGCCGCAAAATCCGACGGCGGACATGGCGGGGTCGATCGCCGAACTCGAACGCTGCGTCACCGATCTCGGCTTCATCGGCTGCAATCTCAATCCCGATCCCGGTGGCGGACGGTTCGACGCGCCGCCGCTGACCGACCGCTTCTGGTATCCCTTCTACGAAAAGATGGTGGAGCTGGACGTGCCCGCGATGATCCACGTGTCGGGCAGCTGCAATCCCGCGATGCACGCGACGGGGGCCTATTACATCTCCGCCGACACGATCGCGTTCATGCAGCTGATCCAGGGGGATCTTTTTTCAGACTTCCCGACATTGCGCTTCATCATCCCGCATGGTGGCGGGGCGGTGCCCTATCATTGGGGTCGCTATCGCGGGCTCGCCGATATGCTCAAGCAGCCAAGCCTCGATGGCCATTTGATGAATAACGTGTTCTTCGACACATGTGTCTATCACCAGCCCGGCGTGACGCTGCTGGCGGAAGTCATCGAGACAAAGAATATCCTGTTCGGCAGCGAGATGGTCGGCGCGGTCCGCGGCATCGATCCGCAGACTGGCCAGTATTTTGACGACACCAAACGCTATGTCGACGCGCTGCTGATCAGCGACGAGCAACGCCACGCCATTTTCGAGGGCAATGCCCGCCGGGTCTATCCCCGCCTAGATGCCCGGTTGAAGGAGCGCGGGCTGTGAGCACGTCCAGCTGGATGACCAACCTCTGGTATGTCGCCGCCTGGGATAGTGAAGTCGACTCCGCGCCGCTCGCCCGGACGATTTGCGGCGTCACGATGATGTTCTATCGGACGCTCGACCGCAGGGTGATCGCGATGCGGGATGCCTGCCCGCATCGCCTGCTGCCGCTGTCGATGGGTATCCGCGAAGCCGACTCGATCCGGTGCCGTTACCACGGGCTGAAGCTCGGCCCCGATGGCATTGCCCAGGAAATGCCGCTCAAGACCGAAAAGCTGAACCGGTCGATCTGCGTTGAAACATACGCCATTGCCGAGAAACATCGCTTCGTCTGGGTATGGATCGGCGACAAGGAGAAAGCAGATCCAGCGTCGATCCCCGATCTGTGGCCCTGTTCGACGCCGGGGTGGACATTCGACGGCGGGCACGACCGCGTCGGCTGCGACTACCGGCTGCTCATCGACAATCTGATGGATCTGACCCACGAAACGCATGTCCATTCTGGGTCGATCGGCCAGCCCGAACTGATGGAGGCACCGATCGACACGACGAGCGATGGTGAAGCCGTCACCGTCACGCGCTGGATGCCCGGTATCGATGCGCCCCCCTTCTGGCGCGGCGCACTCAAGCAGGACGGCCCCGTCGACCGGTGGCAGGTGTGCCACTTCGTCGCGCCCAGTTCGGTCATCATCGACGTTGGCGTGGCGCCTGTCGGCAATGGCGCCACGGTCGATGCGCACGAAAGCGTCACATGTGGCGGGGTGCGTGGCTTCGTCATCGATTCGATGACACCCGAGACCGAGACAAGCTGCCATTATTTCTGGGGCATGGCGCGCGATTTCGACGCCGATGACGCAGGCTTCACCGCCCGGTTCAAACGCCAGCAAGGCGGCGTCTTCGCCGAGGACATCGAGATTCTTGAAGCACAACAGAAATCGATCGCCGCCAATCCCGACATGAAGCTGCGTGCCTATGCAATCGATTCGGGCGGCGTTCGCGCGCGCCGCGTCATTGACCGCGCAATCGCCGCAAACTTAGCAGAGGAGCCCCTTGCGTGACCGCACCACGCGATATCCACGCTTACCTCGCCGAGTTCGACGATATCCCCGGAACGCGCGTGTACACCGCCAAGCGCGCGCGCGCGGGCTATCACATGAACCAGTTCGCGATGAGCCTGATGAAAGCCGAAAATCGTGAGCGATGGAAGGCGGACGAGCACGCGTATCTTGGGGACTGGAAACTCACCGACGATCAGAAGCAGGCGATCCTCGACCGCGACTACAACCGCTGCCTCGACCTTGGCGGCAATATCTATTTCCTTGCCAAGGTGTTTGCGACCGATGGGCTGAGCTTCCTTCAGGCGGTCGGCACGATGACCGGCATGTCACCTGAAGACTATCAGGCGATGATGATCGCGGGCGGCCGCAACCCCGAGGGCGTGCGCTCGATCAAGGACAATAACTGATGGCCCGCATCACCGCCGGTATCGCGACCAGCCACATCCCCGCCGTTGGCGCGGCGCTCGATTTGGGCAAGACCGCCGAACCTTATTGGGCACCGGTATTCGCCGGTTACGAATGGGCGAAGGAGTTCGAAAGGTTGGAACGGCCCGACGTCGTGATCTTGGTTTATAACGACCATGCGTCGGCGTTCGACATGAAGTTCATTCCGACCTTCGCGATCGGTTGCGCAGAGGAATTCGCGCCAGCCGATGAAGGTTGGGGACCGCGTCCGGTGCCGATGGTCGAAGGTCATCCCGACCTGGCGTGGCATATCGCGCAAAGCTGTATTCTCGACGAGTTCGACATGACTATCATCAACGAGATGGACGTCGACCACGGCCTGACCGTGCCGCTCAGTTTGATGTTCGGTCAGGTCGATGCATGGCCGGTCAAGGTGATCCCCGTCGCCGTCAACGTCGTCACCTATCCCCCCCCATCGGGCAATCGCTGCTGGATGTTGGGTGACGCGATCGCCCGCGCGGTAGAGAGTTTCGACGAGGATCTCAACGTCCAGATATGGGGCACCGGCGGCATGAGCCACCAGTTGCAGGGACCGCGTGCGGGGCTGATCAACAAACCCTGGGACACCGCGTTCCTCGACAAGCTTACCGCCGATCCCGACGCGCTGCGCCATATGCCGCACATCGACTATCTGCGTGAGGCGGGCAGCGAGGGGATCGAGCTGGTCATGTGGCTGATCATGCGCGGCGCACTGGGAGCGTCGGTGACCGAGTTGAACCGATTCTATCACGTGCCCGCGAGCAACACTGCGGTCGGACACATCGTGCTGCGCCCCGGCGCTGCCTGAACAAGCTGGAGACACACCTATGAAAATCGCCCTCGCCGGAGCCGGCGCGTTTGGAGAAAAGCATCTCGACGGCCTGAAAACGATCGACGGGGTTGAGGTCGTGAGTTTGGTCGGTCGCAAGATGGACAGCACGCGCGCGATCGCGGATAAATACGGCATCGCCCATGCGACGACCGACCTGGCGGAAACACTGGCGATGCCCGACGTCGACGCCGTGATCCTCTGCACGCCGACGCAGATGCACGCCGAACAGGCGATCCAGTGCATGGATGCGGGCAAGCATGTCGAGGTCGAAATCCCGCTCGCCGACAGTCTGGCCGATGCCGAGGCGGTGCTGGCGAAGCAGCAGGAAACGGGCCTCGTCTGCATGGTCGGCCATACCCGTCGCTTCAATCCGAGTCACCAATATGTCCACGATCGCATCGTTGCGGGCGAATTCGGCATCCAGCAGATGGATGTGCAGACCTATTTCTTTCGCCGCCGGAATATCAATGCCAAGGGCGAGCCGCGCAGCTGGACCGACCATCTGCTCTGGCATCACGCCGCGCACACCATCGACCTGTTCGGGTATCAGGCAGGGCCGATCGTCGATGCACATGCGATGCAGGGGCCGATCCACCCCGATCTCGGCATCGCCATGGATATGTCGATTCAGCTCAAGGCGGAAAGCGGCGCGATCTGCACATTGTCGCTGTCTTTCAACAACGACGGGCCGCTCGGCACTTTCTTTCGGTATATCGGTGATACTGCGACGTATATCGCGCGGTATGACGATCTGGTCGATGGCCGCGAGCAGGCGATCGACGTCAGCCAGGTCGCGACGTCGATGAACGGGATCGAATTGCAGGATCGCGAATTTGTCGCTGCGATCCGCGAGGGCCGCGAGCCCAATGCGAGCGTGGCACAGGTCCTGCCCTGCTATCGCGTCCTTGACCGACTTGACCGGCAGCTTCGCACGTGAAGACACAGGTCGCGATTATCGGCGGTGGTCCGTCGGCGTTACTGCTCGGCCACCTGTTGCATGCCGAGAGGATCGACTGCGTCCTGTTCGAACGCAAATCGCGTGACTATGTCGAATCACGTATTCGGGCGGGGGTGCTGGAGACGGTAACGACCGACCTGCTGCACCGGCTGGGTGTCGATGCCGGACTGAATGCGAACGGGCTGATGGAGGAAGGTTTCAATCTCGCCGATGGCGACCGGTTGCTGCGCGTGCCCATCACCGAAATGACGGGAAAGCACGTCATCGTCTATGGCCAGACCGAAGTGACGCGAGACCTCAACGCGGCGGCGGACGAACGTGGCCTGCGGATCGTGTACGATGCGAAGGACCTCGCAATCCACGGTGTCGACAACGACATGCCATCCATTACCTATTCGAAGGATGGCGAAGTGCATCGCGTCGATGCGGTATTGATTGCGGGTTGCGATGGATTCCATGGCCCCTCGCGCAAGGCGATTCCATCGGCCCTAGGCCGCGAATTCGAACGGGAATACCCATTCGGGTGGCTCGGCATCCTGGCCGACGTGCCGCCGTGTCATGACGAATTGATCTACGCCAACGGGCCCCGTGGCTTCGCACTTGCCTCAATGCGGTCATCGACGCGCAGTCGCTATTATGTCCAGGTTCCGTTGACCGAGCGCGTGGAGGACTGGCCGGCCGAGCGACTGTGGGATGAACTGGAAGGACGGTTCGCGCCGCTGGCCAGCCGTCCGGTTACACGTGGCCCCGCGCTCGAAATCTCGATTGCGCCACTGCGTTCCTATGTTTTCGAAACCATGCGTCACGGCCGACTGTTTTTGGCAGGCGATGCCGCGCACATCGTCCCACCAACCGGAGCGAAGGGGCTGAACCTCGCGGCATCGGACGTCGCCTATCTCTCCGCCGCGATGATCGCGCATTTCAAGCACGGCAACGATGCGCCGCTCCACGATTACCAGCGTACCGCGCTTGCCCGGATATGGAAGGCAGAGCGGTTCAGCTGGTATCTAACGAAGTTGATGCACAGTTTTCCGGAGGACGGCAGCTTCGACCGTCGGATGCAGGTTGCCGAACTGGATTATATAGCTGGTTCGACCGCCATGCAGACCGCTATCGCGGAAAATTATGTAGGTTTGCCGCTATGACGTCGCCCATGCTGCCTACCCGCATGATTGGCCGGCGCGCTGTTTCGTTCGTGTCATTGGGCTTCATGAATCTCAGCCACGCCCATGGTGTTCCGCCAGGCGTCGACAAGCCAGGGCGGCTGTTGACCCGGCGCATTCGATTTGGGCGTCATGATGCTCGACACCGCCGAGCTCTACGGTGCGGTAACGATGAGCGGCTGCCGGGCAAAATAGTGATGCACCGCCGCAGCGAGTTCACCCTCGCGTCGAAGTGCGTGCTGCCCATGTAAGACGACCAACGCGGGCTCGATCGATCACCCGCCGCCATTGCCTCTGCGCTGGATGGCGCGCTGAGCAGACTCGGCACCGATCACATCGACCTTCATTACCTCTACCTCCTCGACAAGCGAGTGCCAGTCGAGGAATCGGTCGGCGCGTCGTCGCGCGCGGTCGAGGCGCTGTTTCCACCTAACGCATTAGCGGGGCCGCGCTATGCCTCCGCGATGCAGGCGCCGATCGACACCGAGACCCCGGCAGGCGAGGAACGGGCCTGAAGACCGGTGCGGAACGGCCTTGCCAGACTATGACGAGAGTTTTCGAACCGCAATCGACTCCCTCTCAAACCCCTATAAACTATGGACCAACGGCAAGTTGGAAGACGAGCGCGTCGTACTGAAACTCGCTCTCGACTCTTATCTACAATGTGATTGGCCTGAGGGCGTTCAAACACCCCAAATATCCCTGCCGTTCAAGGCGTAAGGGCCTCACTGCGACAGAGATAAAGTTTTGGCGGTGCTGTCAGTCTAATGCGAACTCGTCTCTCCACGATGCAGTTGGGGCTTTGAGAACAGCAGCCTAGCTTGCGACGGTCCGCCACTCCGCCAGCGCGGCGGAGCGGCGTTCCTTGTAGGTCTGGCGGTCGACAAGATGGCGGTCGAGGTTGAAGTGGTTGTGGACGTTGGCATGGACGGAGGCGAATTTCTGTAGCGTCTTCATTCGCCTGAACCGGAGCATCGCCCGCTCCCGTCGTCGGAACGGCAAATGGCTATTCTCCACCCGGTTGTTGGCCCAGCGGCCGATCTCCTGCTTATCGGCATTGCCGAGCGTATTTATCGCCGCGCGGTACGAGCGCAACCCGTCGGTGGTGATCGCCTCGGGCTTGCCGTGACGCTTCAGTGCCTTCTTCATGAAGGTGAGTGCTGCATCCTTGTCCCTGGTCCTCGTGATGTAGCTCTCGAGGATCTCGCCTTTGTGGTCGACCGCACGCCATAGATAAACCATCTCGCCGTTCAGCTTCACGTACATCTCGTCGAGATGCCACCGCCAGTGCCTAAACCCGCGCATCCGAGAAACACGCTGGCGGCGGATGTTGCCTGCGAACATCGGACCGAACCTGTTCCACCACATCCGCACCGTCTCATGGCAGATGCCGATCCCGCGCTCGAACAGCAGGTCCTCCACATTCCGCAGCGATAGGGGGAAGCGGACGTACATCATCACCACCAGCCGGATTACCTCTGGCGACGAGTTGAAGTAACGGAACGGGCTAGCTGGTTTGCGCGGACGGGGCATCGGCCCGCCTTAGCCGCCCTCCCCTAACGACCGGTGCATTTGGTCTGACAGTGCCTCAGCGAGGCTTTTCCTCTCTTCCCGACTTGATCGCCGTTTCACGCGACACCAAAAGCTTTTTCCAGGGTGCATCACGATTTGCTCGTTCAGGTGCGAAGCGGCTATCGTTGGCATGATGACATCGCGTGA
>JAPKCG010000330.1 GCA_028823055.1 Sphingomonas bacterium | reverse complement strand
GTCACGGCACATGCTGGCGCAGGGCATGGCGGCGACCGGCGGGTGCGACGAGGCCGAACTCGATCTGCTCCAGCAGCGATTGCTCGCTTATTATGCCGATCATATCGCGGTCGAGACGCGGCCCTTTCCCCATTGTCTCGCCGCGCTCGATACGCTGGCGGCTGGCGGCGCGCGGCTGGCGGTGGTGACGAACAAGACCGAGGCGCTGGCGAAGAAGCTGATCGAGACGCTGGGGCTGACCGACCGGTTCGTGACGATCATCGGCGGCGATACGCTGGGCAAGGGCAGGGGCAAGCCGTCGCCCGCACCGATTCATGAGATGATCGCACGACTTGGCGGGGGCACCGCTGCGTTCGTCGGCGATTCGATTTACGACGTCGAGGCGGCGCGCGCGGCGGGGTTACCGGTCGTCGCGTGCAGTTTCGGGTTTCTCGACCGCCCGGTGGGCGACCTTGGGGCCGATGCGGTGATCGACGATTATGCGGAGCTGGTGCCGACGCTGGAAAGGCTGGCGCGCTGAGCCGTCACGCCTTGCGCCATTTGATCCACAGATGGCGGGCGAGCATGGCGGGCGGCATCCTGAGCCAGTGCGAGCGGACATAAAAGCCGAGCCGCGTCACCGGGCGGGTCTGACGCCCCCAGCCGTCGCGGGCGATCATGCGGCGGAGATAAAGCGGGTCGGTGCGCTGTGGTTTGGCAAGCGCGGGTGGCATCTCGGTGCCGTAAAGGCGATGCGCAAGTCTTAGCGCGCGCGAAACCGCCACGTCGACGCCGTGCAGCTTCGCGCGCGCGTTCAGCCCGTCGGTGCCGAATTCGCCGATCAGACAGTGAATATCCCACAGATTGCGCATCCCCCCCGCCAGGTCGCCATCAGCGAACAGATGGACCGCGGCATGAACGATCATGTCGGTGTGAGAGAGTGTCGATACGCCATTGCCGAGCGGCACCGCATCCGCAATCATCGCCGCCGCATCGGGAGTCTGGCGCGCGGTGAGCGGCAGGATCGTATGGTGGACGTCGATCATCCGGTCACGCTCGCGGTGGATCAGCGGGGGCAGCTCGTGCATCCAGCGGCGGTAATAGGCGTCGTCATAGGGGTCTGGCTTGACCCATTCCCACGCCGCCGAGAGCAGCGCCGTCTCGACATCGTCGATTCGATCGCGCGGCACGAGGATGTCGAGATCGCCGATCGACCGCCCGCGCCCCGCCGCGAGGCCAGCGGCGACATAAGCGGTGCCTTTGAGCAGGATGACCGGGCAGTCGAGCGGGAACAGCGCCCGGCGCGCCATTTCGGCTTCCCATAAGGCGACCAGGCGACCCTGTTCGGCAGCCGCGCGCGCATCGGCGAGCAGGCGGTCGACGGTTTCGGGAACGGGCAGGCCATCGAGCCGGCAGGCCAGCGTGCCGATCAGCTGTTCCGCACGCGCCATCGCGATCAGCGCCGTCCAGTCGGTGCCGAGCCGCAGCGACGTCGGATCTGCAAGCGCGGCGGCAAGGATAGCGGCGTCCTTCACAACTGCGCCCACAAGTCTTCGACGAGGCGGATCGCGGTGTCGCCATCGGGATAGTCGATGGCGCGTGCGGGGATCGTGCGGATGAGCGATGTCAGCGCATCGAAGCCGCGTTCGCCGAGCGCGACGTAGTTGGTCGACGCCTGGGTCAGGCGGATGAACGCTTCGCTCGGCGGCACGTCGCGCACGTCGGCGGCGGCACCGTGACGCGGGAATAGCAGCAGCGCGGCGGTGGCGGGATCATCCATTCGCGCGATCGCATCGGCAGGCGGGACAAGATGGCGGATGTCGCCCTTTGGCGTGCCGGCGAGCAGCGGGCCGAAGCGTCCCTTAGGCCAGGCGGTTTTGGCCGCCGCGACGCTTTCGTTCTTCAGGCTGATGAGGCGGGGAAAAGCATGGACGGAACCCGTGAGCGGGTCGAGCAGCGCGAACTCATCGCCCATGAACCGCCAGCCATTCGCGGCAAGCAAGGCCGACAGCGTCGATTTCCCCGCACCCGATTCGCCGGTCATCAACAAGGCGCGGCCATCACGTTCGACGACCGAGGCATGGAGCAGCAGATGGCGGCGATGGCCGAGCGCGAGCTGCAGGTTCATCGCCATCTCCGCCGCGAGCAGGCCATGTGCCAGCGGCAATGGAGCGGCTTCGGGCAGCATATAATCGCCGCCGATCATGACCGACGGCCGAATCCAGCGCCGCCAGGGTTGCGAGGCGTAGAGGCGCACCGTGTAATCCGCGACATCGGGGATCGGATAATCGCGATAAAGCTCTGCCAGCGCCGCGATGGGCGCGCGCCAGTCTGATCCGATACGAAATCCGACCGGGCCGATGCGCAGAAAATGGCTATGCCTCATGCGATAGAGACGAGCCCGGATGCGACCAGTTCGTCAAGCCGCGCGGCGAGCGCGTCGCCATCGGGATCGGCAAGATCATAATCGCGTGCGAGCCGCGCCAGCAATTCTTCCTGCGTGAGCGGATGGGTCAGCGCGGCGAGGATTTCAGGTGCCGGCGATGTGACTAGATGCGTGATCCCCGAGCGGCGGTGGAATATCGCGGTCAGTGTGTCGAGGTGCGCCGCGATCAGCGCGTCGGCCGGCGGCGCGCGATACCGCATCCGTGTCAGCGCGGCATCTGTAGCGATGCGAAACAGGTGAAACCGCCCTGTCCGCGCTGCAACCGTCTGATATAGTTCATATAGGCGCGGTTGGATTCGTAGCTGGTGCCCGGGAGTCGACTCCCGGACATCGCGCGGCGGACCTCCTCACCCTTGAAGGGACGCCCCGGTGGCGCGAATGAGCCCTTCGTACCGGCGGGAACGAGAGTCCCGTCAAGGCCGATGAAGTTGCCCGCATGACCCATATCGGGCACGGGAATGTCGCAATTGAGGACCGAACCTGCGGTCTGCGCGAGCGCCGGGCGAATCGAAACGACGGCGCCTGCACCGATCGCGCCCAATTGCAACAGCCGCCGCCGCGTCGGGACGCCGACAGCGGTCGTCCCGTCATCGACGCTTGCGGATACCTCTGAAGCCTGCGTCGTGGGGCCAGTCGCGGGAGTAATCGGGTCGGTCATCATTCTGCCTATAGCATCCGACCTTTCACAAAGCGTTAGTTCTGACAAGTCGCGCTGCGTGCCGTTACGGGACGATGGGCCAGGTGCCGTCTCGAAGAGCCGGGCACTGACCCGTGGCGTGGGGCGCTGACTCTGGCGGCATCGCAGGGTAGAGGCGGATCATGGGCCCCCGAATCGCGCAACGGCTGATCGCCGCGATCATTCTCGCTGCGGTCGCTGCGGTCATCGTCCTGTTGCTCGGCGGGCGGCTCGACCTGGCGCTGATCTCGCTGGTCGGCGGCATCGCTGCGTCGCTTATCGCGGTAGGGGTGCGCGAGGACCGTGACGACACGGTGTCCGCGCCGCCATCGGATGGCGCAACGCTGGTCCGCGAACTGATCGATGCGATCGTCGAGCCCGTCATGCTGGTGCGCGGGGGGATCGTCACCTTCGCCAATCGCGCGGCGCGCGCGCTGCTCGGCCAGCATATCGTGGGCGAGGACGTGCGTGTCGCGATCCGCCATCCGGCTGCGGCGCATCGGCTGGGTATTTCGGCGGATGAAACTCAGTCCGACCGCCCCGTCGAACTGGTCGGTCTTGGCACGCCCGATCAACGCTGGGAAATGCGCACCGGTACGACGTCCGACGGCGCGCGAATCATCCATCTGATCGATCAGACCGGCAATTATGCCGCCGAGCGGATGCGCGTCGATTTCGTCGCCAATGCGAGCCACGAACTGCGCACGCCGCTCGCCTCGATCCTGGGCTTCGTCGAAACGTTGAGCGACGAGGCGGGGGAAGACCCCGATCTGCGTGGGCGTTTCTTGAAGGTGATGTTCGAAGAAGCGCGACGGATGCAGCGGCTGGTCGAAGATCTGA
>JAPKCG010000020.1 GCA_028823055.1 Sphingomonas bacterium | reverse complement strand
GTTCACGACGCCGCCCGCGATCGACGAGGATGAGGATGACGCCCTTACGCTGTCGAACGACGACGCGATCGCTGCGGATGCGAAGCCCGAAGTCGCGGATGCTGCGAACGAGGAACTGATCCTCGGTGCCGAGACGATCGTGCCGCAACCTCCCGAAATCGATGCCGGCACGCCTTTCGGCCGCAAGGTCGATCCCACCGGGGCACCGGCGGCAGGGACGGCTGATGATGCTGGTCAGCGGCGTCGCTGGTTGTCGGCGGGTGGCGACGACGCGGATGCCGCGCCCCAGCCGCGGGTCAAGATGGGTGGCACGTTGTTCGAACGCATGTCGAATGCGGCGCGGGGCGCGGCGCGTGAAGACGGCAAGGGCGACGGCGATGATGACGCGATCGACATCCCGCGTTTCCTCCACCGTCAGAATAATCAGTGAAATGATGGTCCGCGCCGGTTCATCGCCGGTGCGGCTCGCCTCGTCCTGCCGCAGGGCATAGGGACATTGCGCGTTCATCGCGGCTGCGCTGTAGCTGCCGGAGTTCCATGACATATCGTTCGAGTCTTTGGCGCGGTGTCGCGCTCGGCGTGACGCTCGCGGTGCTCGGCGTTACGGCCATCGTTTCGCCTGTTGCGGCCCAGGAAGTCGTTCAGCCGATTCCGGGAACGACGGACGCCGACAAGCTAGCCGAACAGATGCGTGCGCTCGCGGCGAACCCGCGCGATCTGCCTGCGTTGCTGCGCGCGGGCGAATTGTCGTTGAAGCTCGACGATCTCAGCGGTGCGGCATCGTTGTTCGCGCGTGCGGAAAAGATCGATCCGCGCAGTGCGCGACTGAAGGCGGGGGAGGCGTCGGTCCTCGTCCGCTCGGAGCGCCCCGGTCAGGCCCTGCGGTTCTTCGCGCTTGCCGAACAATATGGGCTCGGCCCCGCTAATTTCGCAAGTGATCGTGGCCTTGCCTATGATCTGATCGGCGAACAGGAACGCGCGCAACGCGATTATCGCCTTGCGCTGACGCAGGGCGCCGATGCGGAAATCACGCGCCGCTACGCGCTCAGCCTGGGCATTTCGGGCAAGCGCGATGAGGCGTTGAAATTGCTCGACCCGTTGCTTCGCGATACCGACCGCGGTGCGTGGCGCGCGCGCGCGTTCGTCCTTGCCATGTCGAGCGATGTCGCGGGGGCAGAACGGATCGCGACGACGATGATGCCGCCGGGAATGGCGGAAGGGTTGCAGCCTTTTTTCCAACGATTGCCGAGCTTGCCCGCGGTCGATCGCGCCTTTGCGGTGCATTTCGGCGAAATCCGCGCGACGCCCGAACGCATTGCCGATGCCCGGCTCGTGCCCCCGCTCGCCGCGCTCGGCCCCGATCGCACCGCGCCTGTGGTCCTTGCAACGGCCGATCCCGCACCGGTAACCGCAAAATCGGATCGCAAGAATAATCGCGACCGACGAAACAGGAACCAGCGTGCCGGACGCATCGAACTGACGGCGGCGGTTCAGCCACGGGCACCGTCGCTGCCGCCACCGCCCGCTTATACGGGCCAGCCGATCCCGACCGTCGCCGCGATCCGCGACCCGCTCCGCTCGCAACCGATGAATGCAACTGCGCGCGCGAACGCACAGGCGCTGGCCAATATCGGCGCACCTGCGCCTACGCCGATACGCATTGCGTCGAGTGAACCGGCGCGTGCGGTGACGGCCAAGCCCGCTCCGCAACCGGGTGCGACGGCCACGCGGTCGCGCTCCGCTAGCGCGTCATCCGCGAAATCCGTCGATGCGACGCCGGTATCGGTAGGGCCCCCAACGTCGACCTCTGTCGTCGTCGCCCCGCCGCCCGCCGAAACGCAGGTCGCGGTCACACGCGCGCCCTTACCCTCGGCGGTATCCTCTCAGATCATCCCGACCCCGACCCCGACCCCGACCCCGACCCCGACCCCGACACCAGCGCCCGAAATCACACCCGTCATGGTCGCGGCGGCATCGCCGTCGACGTCGACGCAGTCACCACCGCGCCGCGATACGACACCGCCAGCCGAACAGCGCGCGAGCGCATCCACTCCGCTCCCCGGCACCAGCACGATCGCATCGGGCTTTTCGATCGACAAGCCTGCAGAGGACCGACCGGTGCCCGTCGAACTGGCGCGGCGCGATACCGATTCGGTGCTGGCGCGGATCGTCGCGGGGCTGTCGATCCCGGCGGCGGAGCTCGGCGTGCCGCCGATGCCCGGTGGAAAGCCTGATCCGACGCCCGAGGCGGCTCTTGTCGACGAAGCGAAGGCGAAGGAGGCGCGCGACCTGGCCGCCGAAAAACTGCTCGCTGACAAGGCGGCGGCCGAAAAAACGGCTGCGGAAAAGCGGGCGGCGGATCGCAAGGCGGCCACCGCCAGAAAGGCGATTGCCGAAAAAAAGGTCGCCGACGCGAAACTTGCCGCGGAAGCCAAGGCGGAAGCCGATGCCAAGGCCGCCGAGAAGAAAGCCGCGCGCGCGAACCCGTCACGCATCTGGGTTCAGGTCGCGGGTGGTGCGCATGTCCCCGACCTGCCCAAGGCATGGGCGTCGGCCAGGGCGAAGGCACCGCAGGTATATGCGGGAAAGCAGGGCTGGTGGACGCCGCTGAACGCCACCAATCGCGTGCTTGCCGGGCCGTTCAAAACCGATGCGGAGGCGCGCGATTTCGTCAATGCGCTCGCGAAACAGGGGGCATCGGCCTTCCCCTTTACGAGCGGCGCCGGACAGGAAATCACGAGGTTGCCGACGAAATGAGCGGACCCGCGCCCTGGGCCAGTGACCCGGAGCGCAGCAGAGGACGCCTTTACGAGGAACATAGCGGGACCACCGGTGCCGTGGTCCGCGGTCCGCGCGACGATTTTCAGCGCGACCGCGACCGTATCATTCATTCGATCAGCTTCCGCCGCCTGCGTCACAAGACCCAGGTATTCATGGCCCCCGATGGCGATCATTTCCGCGTTCGCCTGACGCATAGCCTCGAAGTCGCGCAGATCGGGCGCACGATCGCGCGGGCGCTCGGGCTCAACGAGGATCTGACCGAGGCGTTATGTCTGGCACATGACATCGGTCACCCGCCCTTCGGCCATGCGGGCGAGGAAGCGCTGGAGGAAGCGCTCGCGGGGCAGGGCGGGTTCGACCATAATGGCCATACGCTGCGTGCGTTGATGGTGATCGAACGACCCTATCCGCGCTGGAACGGCCTCAATCTCAGCTGGGAAACACTCGAAGGGCTCGCCAAGCACAATGGCCCGATCCATCGACCGGGCTGGGCGCTGGCCGCGGCTGATGCGGCGTTTCCGCTCGACCTGCCGTGCTGGTCGAGTCTTGAGGCACAGGTTGCCGCGCTGGCCGACGACATCGCCTATGACAATCACGACATCGACGATGGCCTGCGCGCGGGGCTGCTGACGCTCGATCAGTTGCTCGACGTGCCGCTCGTCGCGCGTGGCTGGGCGGCGGCGCGGGCGCGCTATCCCGATTGCGCGCCCGCGCGTTTGACGGGTGAACTCGTCCGCAGCCAGATCGGGACGATGGTCAACGACCTGATCGCCGAAACGCGGACACGGATTGCCGCATCGGGGATCGAGACGGCGGCCGACGTCCGCGTCGCGGGGCAAGCGCTGGTCGGTTTTTCGCCCGAAATACGTGAGGACGAACGCGCGCTGAAGCGGTTCATGTATGCCAACCTCTACCACCATCCGCTTCAGCTGGCGGCGGCGGATACCGCGCGGGGCATCGTGACGGGGTTGTTTGCGGCCTATCGCGATCGTCCGGCCGCGATGTCCCCCGACTGGCGCGCCGATTTGCCGACCGACGAACCCTGGCGCAGTCGCCATATCGCCGATTTCATCGCGGGGATGACCGACCGGTACGCCATTGCGCGTTATGGCGAACTGGTTGAGCCGATCGACCTGCCCGAAGGTTTTTGACCCGCCGCATCATCGACGCGGCGGGTCGGGGAGGACCCCAAAGATCAGCGTCGAGGATCAGCGCGTTGCCGTCTCGACAGCCGCGCCACGAGCGCTTGCAACGCGGAACTTTACCGGGACGCCGCCCGAAGTGCCCGACACCTCGTCGCCACGAACCACGAGGTGGAAGCCATTGCCCGCCGGATAGGCGCGACCATCGATGACGCGGCGGTCGCCATCGATCTTGGTCGTGTAGACATAGGTGCTGCCGTTATGGACGAAGCTTTCCTTGGTCGTGTCGGCATCGCGCGCGGTGGCGGCGGTTGCGGTAAACAAGGCGGCAGTGGCGGTGGCGAAAGCGATAAACTTGGTCATGTTCGTATCTCCCGGTTTGATGCCGTTCGATCAGGTCCTCTCCCACCTTCGATAATCTTGATATTGCGTTGCAGCATAGGTTGCAATTGCGAACCTAGCCTATGCGATTGCATGCGACGCATCGATCACCCTGTGCGGCGAACCGTTGCGACCATCGGCGGACGCGGCACAACTCTGCGACAAATTGGGAGTAGAGCGATGCTCCCACGGAGTTTTGCCAATGTCCGATGCTGCAATCGCGATGAACCGCTTCGGGTTGGGCGCGCGACCCGACGATGCGCTGCCACGCCAGCCCAGGTCATGGCTGATCGAACAGCTATCCCTGTATCGGCCGCATCCCGCGGCGTTGGCCGACGCGCCGAGCAGCAGGACGGTGGCCGCCGGTCTGGCCGATTATCAGGCGCAGCGGCGGACGATGCAGCAGGATCGCCGTCGGTCGGATATCGACTCGCCCGCGATGGCCGACGCGGCACCGATCAACCCGCAGCCAGCGGCAAGCGAAGACATGAAGGCCGCACGTCAGTTCGCCCGGCGTCAGGCGCGTGACGATTATGGCGTGCTCGTCGGCGCGCGCGCGATGGCGGCGCTGACGACCCCAGCGCCCTTCGTCGAACGCCTCGTCCATTTCTGGGCGAATCATTTCGCGGTGTCGGCGGACAAGCTCACCGTCGTCGGGCTCGCGGGGACGCTCGAAATGGAGGCGATCCGACCGCATGTGCTCGGCAATTTCGCCGACATGCTGGGCGCGGTCGAGCGGCACTCCGCGATGCTGCTCTATCTCGATCAGGCTGTGTCGATCGGCCCCGACAGTCCCTTTGGTCGGCGCGTCGCACAGCGCGGCAAGCGCAAGGCAGGGCTCAACGAAAATCTCGCGCGCGAAATATTGGAGCTTCACACGCTCGGTGTCCGCACCGGTTATACGCAGACCGACGTGACCGAATTCGCGCGTGCGATGACCGGCTGGACCGTCGCGGGGCTTGGGCGCGGCGGCAATCGGGCGGGTGGCGAGCCTGGAGATTTTCTCTTCGCCCCCGCGCTCCACGAACCCGGCGCGCGGACGATCATGGGCAGGACCTATCCCGATGGTGGCGAGGCGCAGGCGCAGGCGGTGCTGACCGATGTCGCCGCCAGTCCCGCGACCGCAGCGCACCTCGCGACGAAGCTCGCGCGCCATTTCGCCGGGGACACCCCGCCGCCCGCGATGGTCGCGCGGCTAACGGCGGCATATCTGTCGTCGGGCGGCGACCTGCCCACCGTCTATCGCGCGATCATCGCCTCGCCGGAGGCGTGGGTCGATACCCCGGTCAAGTTCAAGACGCCGTGGGAATGGACGATCTCGTCGTTCCGCGCCCTCGGCATGAAACAGGTTCAGCCACAGGCGGTCGTCGGCCTTTTCAACCAGCTGGGCCAACCCGTCTGGAAACCCGGCCAGCCCGTCGGTTATGACGATATCGCGGGCAGCTGGGCCGGTCCGGATGCGATCATGCGCCGGGTGGAGGCTGCCGACCGGATGGCGGCCCGCGCGCCCGAAACCGATGCGCGTGCGCTGGGGACACAATTATTCCCCGCCGCGCTGTCGCCCGCGACCGCGCAATCGGTGGCCCGCGCCGAAAGCCCGAGTCAGGCGCTCGCCTTGCTACTCGTCTCGCCCGAAATGATGCGGAGATAACAACATGGACCGTCGTTCCTTCATCGCCCGCGCCGGCAAGACGATCGCGTTGGGTGGCCTGCTCGGCAGCTTCGCCCCGCGCATGGCCTTTGCGAAGGCCGCTACCCCCAAACGCTTCGTTTTCATCATCCAGCGCGGCGCCGCCGACGGGCTGGGCACGATCGGCGCGGTCGGCGATCCGTCGTTCGTGGGCGCGCGCGGCGACCTTGCCGCCGATGTCGCCAGCGGCGCGAAGCTCGACGCGATGTTCGCGCTCCACCCCGCGATGGCGACCGGCGCGACGCTGTACAGACAGGGGCAGGCACTGTTCGCGCACGCGATCGCCTCGCCCTATCGCGACCGATCGCATTTCGACGGGCAGAACGTTCTCGAAACCGGGGGCAAGGGGCCGTATCAATATAAGGATGGCTGGCTCAACCGCCTGCTCGGTATCGTTCCCACCGACGATGCGAAGGCGATCGCGGTCGCCGCGACCGTCCCGATGGCGTTGCGCGGACTCCATGACGTCGCGAGCTACGCGCCCAGCGCGCTGCCCGCCGCGTCCGACGACCTGCTCGCGCGGGTGACGCAGCTTTATCAGGGCGATGCCCAGCTCCACGCCTTGTGGAACGAAGCGACCGCGACCCGCGCGCTGACGAGCGATCTCGCGCAGGACAATGGCCGCAACGCCGCCGCGACCGGATCGCTCGCCGCGCGCTTGCTCGCGCCCGACAATGGCGCGCGGATCGCGATGATCGAAACCGGCGGCTGGGACACGCACGCCGCGCAACGAGGACGCCTCGGTGCGCAATTGAAGGGTCTCGATGCGATGATCGGCGCGCTCAAGACGGGGCTGGGGCCGTTATGGGCCGACACGCTCGTCCTCGTCGCGACCGAATTCGGACGGACCGTCGCGGTCAACGGCACCGGCGGCACCGACCACGGCCAGGCGTCGGCCGCGATGCTGTTCGGCGGCGGCGTCAAGGGCGGCCGCGTCGTGTCCGACTGGCCCGGCCTGACCCAGGCGTCGCTATACGAAGGCCGCGATTTGAAACCGACGATGCAACTCGACGCCTTCATCGCGGGCGCGGTCGCGGATCATTTCGCGGTCGACCCGGCCAAAGCCATGGCCGCGCTGTTCCCAGCCAGCGCCAAGGTCGCCGCGATCGGCGGACTCGTCCGCGCCTGACCACGCCCAAACCCCCGTGATTGCGAGCGCAGCGAAGCAATCCGGGGCGCCCCAAGAAACGCTGGATTGCTTCGCTGCGCTCGCAATGACGGAAAGTGGTGGTGAACGGACGCTCGTTAGGTGAGCAGTCCCATCAGGATTATCAGGAACCCCATCCCTAGGGTCGTCCCTAGCCCCCAATTTAACATGGGTCCGGCAGGCTTCAGCCAGCGCAGGGTGGTGGCCGAAAGCGCTGCTAAGACTAAGCCGGTCACAAGCGCCGCGCGAGGCTGCACGGGACCGTCAGGAGTTTGGGGAAGTGCTTGTATGATGAAGATTATCGGAAGCATCGCAAGCATCATACCGCCGGAGCGCTTCAAATGCTGGGCATATACATAGCCGACGTAACGGGCACCCGTGCCTTCACGGGCGACGCGCTCGCGCTCTTCGTCCAGCCACTCAAATCTATTGGGCTTCATTCGGCGATTATGCCACGTCAGACGAGCGTCGGCTATTGGGCGATTTCTGCCGTCGCGAAAGGGAACCCTTTCGCGACAGGCGGACGGGCTGTTGTCGCTGATTTGCAGACACTCGCGTTCCGACTAGATTGCCTCTTCGGCTAGGGGAATACGATGCGCTGGCTCCTTGTATTGGTATGCTGTTCGAGCTGTGCGATTGCCTCGCCTCAACACAGTCGGCAAAGTTGGAAATCTAGTTCCGCATCCACATCGCCGTATCGCGCGACGCTTACAGAAGACGAATATAATCTCGGGGAGAGCAATCAGTTTAGCCTTCGTATCGATGCGCAACGCGCAAACGGTGATGACGGCTGGTTCTACGAGGGACCGCTCGAAGCTGGAGGCGCTATACATTCTCCTAGACCGCAGCTTGTGTGGACTTCTGCCACAGACCTGCTGGTGACTGTCCATACTGCGGAACTTGAAGGTCAGACAATTAGGCGATTTGGAGGCAGTGGACGGCCCAAAGGATCCGTCACAATCCGATATATTGCCGATGGTCCGTCCATCTACTAGCGTCCGCTTCCCACCAGGTCAGGCCATTAACAGGAGCGTCGCGAAAGGGACCCCTTTTGCAACGCCGCATTGGCAGCTTTCAGAAAAGCCGGAAATGCCTACGAATGGCAAGGTCTGGGCGAAACCCGCCTTCCCAAATCCACATCGAATTTACCGCCCAAACACCGCTGTCCTACACGCCCCGACCCTGTCATCATCGGGGCATCCGCTCTTTCCGATCGTCGACCGCCGAGGCGCCAATCGCGGCCCCACCCCGAACGCGACTCACATCGCGCTTAGGCGTGACCTTATGTGAACTTAGCGCAGCCAGCCGCCTGCGCATCGCGCACGACCGCGACCATTGGGACCTTTCGCGGCGCTATCCGCCGTCGCGCCACCGCCGGACCATTGCGACACGCTCGCGGGGATCGTAAGCGCCACGGCATGACGCTCTATACCCGTTTCGCCGCGCATCTCGATGCCGCCCTCGATGACCTGACGCTGGCGGGCACGCTGCCCGAGGGGCTCGACCGCCGGAATGTGACCGTCGAACCGCCGCGCGATGCGACGCATGGCGACCTCGCGACCAACGCCGCGATGGTGCTCGCCAAGCCCGCCGGGACCAACCCGCGCGCGCTGGCCGAGGCGATCGCCGCCGAACTGCGCACGCTCGACGGCGTCGTCGAAGTCGCGGTCGCCGGGCCGGGCTTCATCAATTTGCGCCTTACCGACGACACCTGGCGCGACGAAATCGCCGCGATCGAGGCGGCGGGCGCGGACTATGGCCGCTCGACATTGGGTGAGGGCGTCAGCGTCAATATCGAATATGTCTCTGCCAATCCGACCGGGCCAATGCATATGGGCCATTGCCGGGGCGCGGTCGTCGGCGACGCGCTCGCCAGCCTGCTCGAATTCGCCGGGCATCGCGTCATCCGCGAATATTATGTCAACGACGCGGGCGGGCAGGTCGATGTCCTCGCCCGCTCGGCACATCTGCGTTATCGCGAAGCGCTGGGCGAGGATGTCGGGACGATCCCCGAAGGCCTCTATCCCGGCGAATATCTTATCGCGGTGGGGCAAGAGCTTGCGCGCGAATATGGTGACCGATTCGCAATTGCGGACGAGGGTGAATGGCTGGCCCTGTTCCGCACCCGTGCGGTCGCCGCGATGCTCGTGATGATCCGCGAGGATCTCGCGCTGCTCGGCATCCACCACGACCTCTTCTCGTCCGAGGCCGAGCTTCAGGCCGCAGGCAAACCCGAAGCCGCCGAGGCCGAACTGCGTGCCCGCGACCTCATCTATGACGGCGTGCTCGACGCGCCGAAGGGTGAATTGCCCGACGATTGGGAACCGGTCGAACTCCCACTGTTCCGCTCGACCCAATTCGGGGACGATCAGGATCGACCGATCAAGAAATCGAACGGCCAATGGACCTATTTCGGTGCCGACCTCGCCTATCACTTTCAGAAAGCTCAAAGCGCGGATCAGCTCATCGACATCTGGGGTGCCGATCACGCCGGGACGGTCAAGCGGATCGTCGCCGCGGTCGCCGCGCTGACCGGGGGCGAGACCCGATTCGACGTCAAGCTGGTCCAGATGGTTCGCCTGCTCCGCGACGGTGAACCCGTCAAAATGTCCAAACGTTCGGGTAACTTCGTTACGCTTGCTGATGTCGTGCGTGAAGTCGGCAAGGATGTCGTCCGCTTCACGATGCTCACCCGCCGTGCCGATGCGCAGATGGATTTCGACTTCGCCAAGGTCGTCGAGGCGTCGAAGGACAATCCGGTCTTCTACGTCCAGTACGCGCACGCCCGTATCCGTTCGCTCCATCGCCGCGCGGCGGAGGCGGGGATCGCCGCCGGTAACCATGACCTGTCCCTGTTAGAGACGGATGAACTTGCGTTGATGAAGTTCGCCGCGCAATTTCCGCGCGTCGTCGAGACGGCGGCATTGGCGCGCGAGCCACACAGAATTGCGTTTTATCTGTATGACTTGGCAGCTGCGTTTCATGCCCAATGGAACGTCGGCAACGACCGTCCCGAGCGGCGTTTCCTCGTCGTCGAGAACCCCGAGGCGACGCGCGCGCGTCTCGCCTTGGCGGCGGCGATCGGACAGATTATCCATAACGGTCTGGCGATCATGGGCGTGGTCGCGGCCGAGGAGATGAAGTGATGGCGGACGAGATGGACCTGCGCGAGGAAGATCGTCTGCCTTGGCTCGAAACCGTCGAGCCGGATGAGAAGGAAGGGCTTCCTGTCGGTCGCGTCGTCGCCTTCGTCATTGCTGGCTTGGCGATCCTCGCCGCGATCGTTTTTGCGGTTTATAAGCTTCAGGACAATAAAGGTCCCGATGGCCAGCTGATCGCGGCGCAAGAGGGCGATTACAAGGTCAAGCCCGACGACCCCGGCGGCCTGAAGGTCAAGGGCGAAGGCGACGCCGCGATCGCGACGAGCGCGGGCAAGAGCGGTAACGGGTCGATCGATCTCAACGCGGTGTCCGAAAAGCCCGTCGACGGCAAGCGCGCCCAGCCCGGTGGCAAGGGCGCGACAGACGCCGGTCGCAACGCGGTCGCGCAGGTTCCGGCATCGGGGGGCAAGCTTGTCGCCGAAGCCCCCGTTACCGCCAAACGTGGCAATGTTCCCGGATCATCGAGCGGCGGCGCGCTCGTTCAGCTAGGGGCGTTTCCAAGCGAATCCGCTGCCAATGCGGCATGGTCGAGCTTCTCGAAGCGGTTTTCCTATCTCGCCCCGCTCGGCAAATCGGTCGAACCCGTCGCGACCGGCGGGCGCACGCTATATCGCCTGCGTGTCAACGCCGGAAGCGCGAATCAGGCCGCCGATATTTGCGGACGGCTGCGCGTCGCGGGCGAAACCTGTTTCGTTGCCGGTTGATCGGGTTGCCCTCATCGGGCCGGTTGATCCGATCGCCCATCTGGCGGGGGCGTTACGGGCAGGCTAGGGGGCGGGGATGAAACCCGTCATCTTCGGCCTGTCCGGCCCGACGCTCACCGCCGACGAACAGGCGTTTTTCGCCGAGGCCGATCCCGTCGGGTACATCCTCTTCAGACGCAATATCGAAACGCGAGACCAGGTTCGCGCACTGACCGACAGCCTGCGGACCTTGTCGGGGCGTGACGATGTGCCGATTCTGATCGATCAGGAGGGCGGGCGCGTGGCACGGATGGGGCCGCCCCAATGGCCGACCTTCCCTGCGGGCCCGGCGTTCGATGCGCTTTACAAAGCAGCGCCGATGTCCGCGATCCAGGCGATGCGCGCCAATGCCGAGGCGCTGGGGGCGATGTTGGCGGAGGTCGGGATCAACGTCGATTGCGCGCCGTTGCTCGATGTCGCGCAGCCCGATACGACCGAGGCGATCACGATCCGCGCTTATGGCAGCGAGCCGATGCAGGTCGCCGCGCTGGGTCGCGCGATGCTCGAAGGGCTGGCGAGCGCGGGTGTCGTCGGCGTCGTCAAACATATGCCGGGGCATGGCAGAGCGTTGGTTGATACGCATCACGCGCTCCCGACCGTAACCGCGGGCGAGGACGAGCTTGCGATCGATCTCGAACCGTTCATCACCCTTAACAAGGCCGCGATGGGCATGACGACGCATATCGTGTTCGAGGCATGGGATCGCGAATTGCCCGCCACGCTATCGCCCGTGATTGTCGACAAAATCATCCGCGGACGGATCGGATTCGACGGTTTTTTGATGACCGACGATATCGATATGAAGGCGCTGTCGGGCACTCCTGCAGACAAGGCTGCGGCCTCGATTGCGGCGGGATGCGACTGCGTCCTCGATTGCTGGGCGCGGATGGATGAGATGGTCGCGATCGCCGGGCGGCTCGATGAAATCGGCGTCGATGCGCGCCGTCGCCTCGATACCGCGATGGCGAGCGTGGCGGGGCGATCATCCAGCGTGAACTTTGCCGATCTGATCGCGAGACGCGACGCCTTGCTGGTCCTTGCCTGACCGCTATCATGCGGCGATGGCGGACGAACCGGAAACGCTGACGCTGGACCTTGCGGGGTGGGAGGGGCCGCTTGACCTGTTGCTGGCGCTCGCGCGGTCGCAAAAGGTCGATCTGCGGCAGATATCGATCCTCGCGCTGACCGAGCAGTATCTCGACTTCGTCGATTCCGTTGCGGCGCTGAAGCTTGAACTCGCCGCCGATTATCTCGTCATGGCCGCATGGCTCGCATATTTGAAATCGGCGCTGCTGCTTCCGCGCGATCCGGAACAGGAACCGAGTCCGGAGGAGTTGGCGCTACGGCTGCAGTTGCGGCTTGAGCGGCTCAACGCGATGCGCGAAGCGGGCGCGCGTCTGATGGCGCGCGATCGGCTGGGCCGCGACGTGTTCCGCCGCGACGCTCCCGAAGGACTGCGGACCGTGAGGAAATCGGTTTGGGGTGCAGAGATTTACGACCTAATTGCCGCCTATGGTCGGATCAGCGCGCGGAGTCGGCCGGTGATGCACGTCGTCAAGGATCGCGAGGTGATGACATTGGAGGCGGCGCTCGAACGGGTGTCGGCGCTGATCGGTGTTCAGGTCGACTGGGCGACGATTGAGGCTTTTCTGCCGATCGGGTCGGGGCAGCTGCGCAAATCTGCGCTCGCTTCGTCTTTTCTTGCCGCGCTTGAGCTTGCCAAACAGGGTCGCATCGAGCTTCGTCAGGCGCAGGCCTTTGCGCCGCTCTATCTCCGGGCGGTGTCATGACCCCGCCCGACGACGTCGAACGCGCTGTCGAAGCGGTGTTGTTCGCCGCCGCCGAACCGCTAACCATCGACGCCATTCGCGGACATGTCGGCGATGGCGCAATACGCGATGCGTTGGACGCACTTGCCGCACGATATGCGGGGCGCGGGGTCGAACTCGTTCGACGCGGCGACCGGTGGCAGTTTCAGACGGCGGGCGATCTGGCGCATCTGCTCCGCCGCGATCGTGAGGAAGCACGCAAGCTAAGCCGCGCGGGAATCGAGACATTGGCGATCATCGCCTATCACGAGCCCGTTACCCGCGCGGAGATAGAGGCGATCCGCGGGGTGCAGATTTCAAAAGGCACGCTCGATGTGCTGATGGAGGCGAGTTGGGTTCGCCCGGCGGGGCGGCGCGAGGTGCCGGGCCGCCCCCTGACCTATGCGACGACGCCCGGGTTTCTGACGCATTTCGGTCTTGCAAGTCGCCGGGATTTGCCCGGGATCGACGATCTCAGGGCAGCGGGATTGCTCGATCCGGTCGACATGGCGATGGAGGACGAACTGAACGCTGCCGGTGATGATGAGGGCGATAACGACGCGCCTGCTTTGGTGGTGGAAACCGATGACGAACATGCCTAAATAGGGTCGAACCCTTAGGAGATATATTATGGGCGGTTTTAGCCCGATTCATCTGCTCGTTCTTGCCGTGGTAGCGATCTTGCTGCTTGGCGGGGGACGTTTTTCCAGCCTGATGGGGGACGTCGCCAAGGGTGTGAAAAACTTCAAGAAGGGAATGTCCGAAGAGGATGAGGCGGCTGCAAAGAAGCCGTCAGCGCGGATCGAGGCGCAAAAAAGCGCTGATCCGACATTCGATCGCGACGGTAATCGCGTCCGCGACGAGCAGATTTGATCCTCCCCTTTCCGTATGCTGGATAGCTAGGCGCCCATGCTTGATATCGCGCCAACCGAGTTGCTACTGGTCGCTTTCGTCGCCCTTGTAGTAATCGGCCCCAAAGATCTGCCCAAGGCGATGCGCATCGTCGGCTATTGGGTCGGCAAGGCCCGTGGCGTCGGTCGGCAATTTCGGTCGGGGTTCGATGCCATGGTCCGCGAGGCAGAACTCGACGAAATGGAAAAAAAATGGGCTGCGGAAAATGAGCGTATCATGCGCGAACATCCGAGCCACGACGCGACCCAGGAAACAACCAACGCGGCCGCTGCGGGCGATGCCGACGTTCAGTCGTCACTTCCACTCGATGACGACATGCCGGTGATGGTGGAAAAGCCGCGCGTCCAGCCTGCTCCAGATTCTCTCGATGTAGACAGCTCCGCCGACGATCAATCGAAAGCATCGTCATGAGTGACATCGAGGAAGTCGATGGCAGCCGTGCGCCACTGCTCGATCATCTGATCGAGCTGCGGCGGCGATTGCTATACTGTATTGCAGCGCTTGTGGTGACATTTGCGATATGCATGTATTTCGCCGAGGATATCTTTGCGTTTCTCGTCTACCCGCTGCTTGTCGCGGGACAGACGACGGTGATCTACACAGAAATTTTCGAGGCATTTTTTGTGCAGGTCAAGGTCGCATTCTTTGCGGCCATGATGCTGTCTTTTCCAGTTATAGCGAACCAGTTGTGGCAGTTCGTCGCTCCGGGTCTTTACCGGCAGGAAAAACGTGCCCTGCTGCCGTTCATATTGGCGACACCGGTATTGTTCATCGCAGGGGCCGCGATGGCATATTTCATCGCGGTTCCTATGGCGCTGCACTTTTTGCTCGGTTTCGATGGTGTCGTCGGCGGCGTGAAGCGCGAGGCTTTGCCTGCGATCGGCAATTACCTGACATTCATCATGCAATTTCTGTTTGGATTTGGCCTGGCCTTCCTTCTGCCCGTGCTGCTCATGCTGCTTGAGCGGGCCGGCATCGTCACCCGCAAGCAGCTGATTTCGGCACGGCGCTATGCGATAGTCGGGGCGTTTGCGATTGCTGCGGTGCTGACGCCGCCCGATATTGGTTCGCAGCTGTTGCTCGCGATCCCGCTGGTCTGTCTTTATGAACTCGCCTTGGTCGGCATCTGGATTACCGAACGCCGCCGCGCGAAAAGTCCGGGGACAGTCGTCGAGCAGCGCGACTGACATCTATCCCCGCGTGTTCGGCTACCCACGAAAAAGGCCCCCTCAGCGGACTGATGGGGGCCTGTAATTTGATCTTCGAGCTTCTTTTATTTGGAATTATCAGCGGTTTTCGCAACCGTATCGCCGGCGGAACCCACGTCCTTACCGACGCCTTCGATTGTATTGCACGCCGATACCATCAACGCGCCCGCTACGATCGCCAAACCGAAAAACTTACGCATGAACGCTCTCCCATATGGGCAAAATGCCTGAAGGTGGAAATGCATCGCGACGCCACTTCGTTCCGTAGATCGAGGGCCATGATGACGGTGAGACGTAAAAGGCCTGGAAGCGCCACCGGGGGGGGGAGGGTGGGAGCTTCCAGGCCTATGTCGTGGATCGCGAAAGCGGGGGGGCATAAGGTCGCGATCCGAAGATGATAACGGTCATTGTCGTATGCGGTTCCCGTCAGATCGCAAAAAAAACGAGGACGACAATTTGCTCTTTCAGTCGCGGCCTAGTGCTGCAAAACTGATCTCATACGCGCCGATCATCGGGTCATGATGAAGTGGGGAGCGTAGTTGGCGAGACAAGCCCTCCATCACACGGCCGTAGCGCGATGCGAGTAGCGCCGTAAGGGTATCACTTTCGACAAAAGCGCGCGAAACCACGCGCAAGACCGCCCGTTTATCGTCAGTGTCAGTCTTGACGGCGACACGGATCTGCGCCGACGGGTCGGAGCTCATCGCCAGCTCAATCGTCTCCGTTACCAGAAACGCGATCGCGACAGCGACATCCTGATTGACGAGATAGGGGTCGATATCGAGTGCGATAACGATCCGCCCGATGCCGTCGGCAGCGCTGGCGCGAATATTGGATGCGAGCTCGCTGATTACGGCGCGAAGGTTAAGACCTCGATTTTCTTCCAGTTCCGCAAAATGATTGCGATGCACGACCGCAAGTGCGTCGACGCGCCGTTGGATTGACGCATAGGCATTCGTTGCATCGATGCTCGGCGCTCCGCGCGCGTGAAAATTGATAAGGCTGGCGATCACTTGAAGATTATTCTTCACGCGATGATGCACCTCGCGCGTCAGCTTCGTTTGGCTCACGACCGCGGCGGCCAGCCCTTCTTCATGCCGCGCCACGGTTTCACTGATTGAGCGAAACGTGTCCCCTAATTCGCGGATTTCCTGCGCGGGCAATGTGCGCACCTGGACCGGGTCGATAATTTCGCCGGGCTTATAGGCGGCAACCTCAGCACGTAACCGGCGCAGCGGACGGATAAGTAGGCGATCGACGACAAACCAACCTATTCCCGCTGCCGCCGCCCACATCATCACCGGAAGCAGAAGGGCGATAATGAGCGAATAGGTGATCGGAGCACTACGGATACTGGTACGCAACTGCAGCGACGATATGCCGATGGCGGTCCGCATCGTCTCCATGCGGTCGAGCGCGCCGACGCCTTCGATGGTCGACAGGGTGAGCACCTTGTCGCCGTCCACCAATTCACTGGCAAAGGGGAATGCCCGACTGGTCGGTGTTGCAATTTGACTGATAAAAGGTCGCGGAAAGAAAACGCGCCCGATGGTGGTGCCATCGGTGCTGCGGATGGCGAGGAGCAAACCATCCTCGGGCAAAATCTGCGCCGCGACGCTGCCGTCTATCGGCGGTGCTGTCATCGTTGGGACACTGTGACCGCACAGGATGGTGCCGTCCGCACGCGTTATCGAGAAATGGGTTCCGAGCACCGACTGTTCGGCAAAGACACCTTGCGCGCGCGCGCAACTGGGCGCGTCATCGGCGTCGATGGCGAGCGCGTTGACGGCGGCGCGTAACGCGGTGGCATCGCCGACCAGTTCGATGCCGATCGACCGAGCGCTTTCCGTTGCCGCGACGCGCAGTCGGGCGCGAGCCTCGCTGTCCGCGACACGAT
Source organism: Sphingomonas bacterium (assembly GCA_028823055.1). Lineage (GTDB taxonomy): Bacteria > Pseudomonadota > Alphaproteobacteria > Sphingomonadales > Sphingomonadaceae > Sphingomonas. Next base: position 973 of record JAPKCG010000020.1, on the reverse strand, counting down.
TGGTCTGTAGTGTCGCGATCATCGCGATCAGCGCCAGCGGCAGTAATGCGCCGCTCAGGATCAGGAACAACTTCGCGCCGGTGGGAAGTCGAGCCACTGCGGAAGTCAGCGGCGTATCATAGGGTTCAGAAACCGGTATATCAGAGGCGCGAGAATAACTTTCGTCGCTGGCAACCCGGATCATGCCCGGCGATGCCCCCTCGGGCGCTGCCGGAGTGGTCGAGGCAGTCATTGGTCGATCAGGATAGCTTGTTCAGCAGATCGAGCATCTCGTCCGGCACATCTTCGTCGACAGTGCGTTGATAGGCAGACCGCAACGCCGATCCCATGTCGCGATCCTTGCTCTGGACCTTCGTCTGGGATGTGCGCTGTTCCGTTTTCATGTCCTTGTCGCTGGCCAAATCCAACTCGCCCCCTGGCGACCCGAAAAACGGGTCGCGACCGTATAAAAATCATGCCCCGAATTTATCGGAGATGCACATTATCGTTCGATGAAACAAAAATCGCCGTCGATGGTTCCGTCAAAATATCAAAAATCCCAACCTGCATCAACGAATGTAGCGGGGTGGGACAAACGCCGTTGCAATCACGCCTTCCTCCGCACAGATGGGGGATATCGTCAATACCTAGGAGTATCCATCGCCCATGTCGCTCGGACAGCAACTTGCCCCGCATCTCCCCTTCCTGCGGCGCTATGCCCGGGCATTGACCGGTAGTCAGCTTCAAGGCGACAAATATGTTCGCGCGACGTTGGAGGCTATCGTCGCGGCACCCGATGAATTTCCATCGGATGTCGATCCGCGGCTGGGTCTTTATCGTATGTTCCAAGGTATCTGGGCATCGGCGAACGTCGACGGTGCCGAGCAGACCTCGCCGAGCGATATCGAAAGCTCAGAGGCGGTCGCCCGCGCAAGACTGGCTCGCATGGCCCCTCTGTCGCGGCAGGCGCTGTTGCTGACGGCGATGGAAGGAT
>JAPKCG010000329.1 GCA_028823055.1 Sphingomonas bacterium | reverse complement strand
CGGACGCTGGCGGCGAAAGGATTGGTCGAGAGTCGCCCCAAGGCAGGCACGCGCGTTCGCGAGCGTCGCGACTGGAACTTGCTCGATCCCGAACTTCTGGGCTGGATGTTCGAAGGTGCGCCGTCGCTGCCGTTCGTGCGCAGCCTGTTTCAGTTACGGATGATCGTCGAACCAGCCGCCGCCGAGATCGCGGCGGTATCGCGCTCTGCGCGGCAATTGTCGGCGATGGGCCATGCGCTGGAGACGATGTCGACCTATGGGTTTGCCAACGAAACCGGACGGGCGGCGGATCAGCAGTTCCACGCGCTGATTCTGGAGGCGACGGGAAACGAATTGTTGGTCAGTTTGTCGGCCAGCATCGCAGCAGCGGTTCACTGGACGACCTTTTTCAAATTCCGGCATGACAAGCATCCGCGCGATCCCTTGCCGGCACACCACGACCTGTTCGAAGCGCTGGCCAATGCCGACGCGGTCGCCGCACGGGAAACGACGATCACGCTCGTCCATCAGGCGCAACTCGACATGGAAGCAGCGATAAAGCTGGGCGAGCGCCGGGCCAAGGACAGCAGCAACTGACGGCGTTGCCCGCCGACAATTGCTTGCTCCCGATCAGTGGTTATCGCGCGGCAGACCCATCGTCTGGGCAATACGCTGGTATTTCTCCGCCCCTTCGAGGATCGCGCCGGTATTCATCTGACCGACCGTCGCGCGCTGGATCTCCTGCCACGGGGTCTGTGACGCTGGGTAAGGATAGCCGCCTGCCGCCGTCAGAACCGCGCGCCGTTCCGCCAGTTCGGCATCCAGGATCAGCACATCGACCGTAGCCTTGCGCAGGTCGACGCGGACCCGATCGCCGGTTTTCAACAGGGCCAGTCCGCCCATCGCGGCCGCTTCCGGGCTGGCATTCAGGATCGACGGACTACCGCTCGTGCCCGATTGTCGCCCATCGCCGATGCACGGCAGCGCGTGAACACCCTCCGTGATGAGGTAGGATGGCGGGCGCATGTTGACGACCTCCGCCGCGCCGGGATAGCCGATCGGCCCGGCACCGCGCATGAACAACAATGTGGCCGATGTGATCCCGAGCGACGGGTCGTCGATGCGGTGATGATAGTCTTCGGGACCATCGAAGACGACCACCGGCCCTTCGAACGCATCGGGATCGTCGGGATTGTTCAAATAGCGCTCTCGAAACTCCGCGCCGATGACGCTGGTCTTCATGATCGCCGCATCGAACAAATTGCCGGACAAGACGAGAAAGCCAGCGTCGTTCTTCAGCGGGCGATCGAAGGGGTAGATGACCCGCTCATCCTCGATCGCGGCATCGCGGCAGTTCTCGCCGATTGTGCGGCCGTTGACCGTCATCGCATCTTCGACGATCAGCCCCTGCCCGATCAGCTGATTGACGACCGCGGGGACGCCGCCTGCACGATAATAATCCTCGCCCAGATACTCGCCCGCCGGCTGCAGGTTGACGAGAAGGGGTATCTTGTGACCCTCGATCTCCCAATCCTTGAGCGGCAGGTCGACGCCGACATGACGCGCGATGGCCGCCAGGTGGATCGGCGCATTGGTCGAACCGCCAATGGCCGAATTGACCTTGATCGCGTTGTGAAACGCGGCACGCGTCATGATGTCGGATGGCTTCAAATCTTCGGTCACCATCTCGACGATGCGCTTGCCCGTCCGCCAGGCGACTTCCTGCCGGTCGCGATAGGGCGCGGGAATCGCCGCCGAACCCGGTAGCGACATACCCAGCGCCTCGCACAGCGAATTCATCGTCGTCGCCGTGCCCATCGTGTTGCAATATCCGGTGGACGGCGCGGACGACGACACAAGGCGGATGAATTCCGCATCGTCGATCTCACCAGCCGCCAGCAGCTCGCGCGCCTTCCAGACGATCGTTCCCGACCCCGTCCGTTCACCCTTGTGCCAGCCATTGAGCATTGGCCCGACCGACAACGCGATCGCGGGAATGTTCACGGTCGCCGCCGCCATCACGCACGCGGGCATGGTTTTATCGCAGCCGATCGTGAGCACGACGCCATCGAGCGGGTAACCGTAGAGCGTTTCGACCAGACCGAGATAGGCAAGATTTCGATCGAGCCCTGCGGTCGGACGCTTGCCCGTTTCCTGAATCGGATGAACGGGAAATTCGAGGACAATGCCGCCCATGTCGCGAATACCTTCACGCACGCGCTCCGCCAATATCAGGTGATGGCGATTACAGGGCGACAGATCGCTGCCGGTTTGGGCGATGCCGATGATCGGCTTTCCTGAACGCAGCTCTTCGAGACTGAGGCCGAAATTCAGGTAACGCTCAAGATACAGCGCGGTCATGTCGATGTTGTCGGGATTGTCGAACCACGCACGGCTGCGCAATTTGGTTGGGGGTGTGGTCACCAGTCGTTCCTTGGAAAAGTAAATCAGCGCGCTACGGAAACCCGGTAGATCATCCGATGGCGATAAGGAGTGCCGGGTTCAACCCGCGCGGAGCCGAAGGCGGGCTGGTTGGGCGTGTCGGGAAACTTCTGCGGTTCCAGCGCCACGCCATCGCCCATGCGATAGACATGGCCCGACTTGCCGATCAGCGTACCGTCGAGAAAATTGCCCGAATAAAATTGCAGGCCCGGTTCCGTCGACAGGACTTCCAGAACGCGACCCGATGCCGGGTCCTCCAAACGCGCGGCAAGCTGTGGCGCGGCCGTTACGCCCTTGTCGAGAGCGAAATTGTGATCCCAACCCCTGCCGATCACGATCTGGGGATCGCGGCCGTCACGAATGCCATCGCCGAGCGAACGGCCCTGCGTAAAATCGAACACCGTGCCGGCAACGGGCTTCATCTCACCAGTGGGGATCAGAGCTGCGTCGACCGGTGTGTAGCGCGTCGCCGGGATCGTCAAACGCTGCTCGTAAATTCCGGTCGGCGACCCTTCGCCTGCCATGTTGAACAGCGCGTGATTGGTCAGGTTGACGATTGTCGCCGCATCGCTCTTCGCGCCGAAATCGATGGTCAAGCACCATGATCGTCAAGCGCATAAGTCACCGTCACGTCGAGGTTGCCGGGATACCCCTGGTCGCCCGACGGACTGGTCAACGCCATGGTCACACTGGCTTGCGCGCCATTTTTCACCGAGACGATACGCCAGAGGCGCTTGTCGAACCCCTCCGTGCCACCATGCAGAGAATTGGTCTTGTCGTTCAGGGTCAGCTGATAGGCTTTCCCGTCGAGCGAAAACCGACCGCCCGCGACCCGGTTCGCATAACGACCGATCGTCTGACCCCAGTAATTCGGGTGCGTGATATAGTCGGACGCCGTGTCATATCCCAGCGTGATGTCCGCCATCCGGCCGTCGCGATCGGGCGCAACCAGCGATTGCAGCGTCGCGCCCAATGTCATGATCCGCGCGCTGACGCCATCCGCGCCGGTCAACGTGACCGCCTCGACCGGCTTGCCGTCGGGCAGCGTGCCGAACGGAGCGCGCTTCGCGGTCGCCCCCTGCGCATTCGTTGAAACGCCGACGACGAACACCAGCCCGATTGCCAGCGTGGATAGCCTTACCATCATGCCCCTCCCGATCGATCTTTATAGCGGGTTGCGGATTGACCGATCATCTTGGCGATATATAGTCTGACATAAAGAAACGATGCAAGCGCTCCGCCACCGGAATGATTGCGGAATTGGGGAGAGTGAGATGGCGGGACCGATAGCATCGACGGGCGTTAAGACGGATGCTCCGCCATCGGGTTCCCCCGGTCGGGCGTTGATATTGCTTGCGAGCCTGTTCTTCATGTGGGGCTTCATCACGGTCATCAACAACACGCTGCTGCCGCATTTGCGCAGCGTGTTCGACCTTAGCTATACGCAGACAACGTTGATCGAAAGCGTGTGGTTCATCGCCTATTTCGTCGCGTCGATCCCATCGGCGAAGCTGATCGAGCG
>JAPKCG010000328.1 GCA_028823055.1 Sphingomonas bacterium | reverse complement strand
CTTCGTCCTGGAACCACAGCGCAATCCGCTTGTCGGGATGATCGACCTTTGCTTCTTTCAGGCCTCGGCGAGCCCCTTTTTTAAAGCGTGCCTGGCGCCCTGGATCGCTCTGAGGGCGGGTCGACCGGGCCTTCCGTCGCGAAAAGCCATTACGGCGCAGGATGCGCGACAGGCTGGCGGGATGAACATGCTTGCCGAACCGCGCCTCGATCCAGCGGGAGAGTTCCGCCAACGTCCAGGTGGACACGCCATCCTTTTTCGGATCCGGCCCGCGGAAGATGTTGTTGGCAAGGCTCGCCTGTTCAGCCCCTGTGAGCGCTTCCAGCGGATGCCCCTTCGGCCGGTCGAGCAGGCCCGCAACGCCCTCGGCATTATAGCGCCACACCCAGTCGCGCAGCGTCTGGCGGTCCATGCCCGCCGCCTCGGCAGCTTGCGTCCGGTTCATCCCCGACAGCGCGCCCGCCAGCGCCAGCAGACGGCTCGCCACCCGCCCGTTGGTCTCTCGCCGTGCCAAAGCCCGGAGCTCCGCAGCCGACAGGTACTCGTTGATTCTTACGGGTCATCGCTCTTTCCCTCCCTTCGCCAGACAGGGAATCACGAACGCCCAGGACAGGAAAATCACAGCTGGGTCAGATCAAGCGCAGGCGGGTATAATACCCTCACGGGCATAGCGCTCGCCCTGGCGGTTCAGCGGCTGATGCTGCCCGAACTTCTCGAACAGGATCATCGCCAGCAGGCTCGGGCAGAGAAAGCCCCGCGGCGTCGGATAAAACGGCCTCTGCAATGCAGGGCTTCTGAACTATCCAACCGCACTCGGCGCAAGGTTCTCTGGGGATGACGCCAGTCGATCCCTTCCAGCAGGTACCCAAGCTGCGCTGGCGAGATCGTCACCGTGCCGTCCGCCGGCGAAGGCCAGACGAAGCGGCCCCGCTCAAGCTGCTTGCCGAAATGGGGCCACAGCGGCGACGAGCTATGGCCGGAATTGGGTGACGGGGCCGACCAGGCGGGACGTTGATCGGCGGTCGCGGTGAACGCGACGCCGTCGGTGAACTTGATGCCAGCGATGACCATAGGCAAGCGATTCTCGCCTTTCAGCCGCCGCCAGGTCTTCGATGCGGCGATAACGAGCTTGAAGACCATCAACCGCGCGGTCTTCTGCGACAAGGCTCCCTTTGTTCTGACCGTCCGGTGCCGGACCGTGGCGAAGACGCTTTCGATGGGGTTCGATGTTCGCAAATGGTCCCAGTGCTCGGCCGGAAAGTCGAAGAAGGCCAGGAGCGCGTCGCGGTCCTTGGTTAGGCATTAGACGGCCTTAAGATATTTGGCGCCGTACTTCTCGGCGAAGACCGCGATGGCCGCTTCGGCATTCGCCCGGTCCGGCGCGTCCCGCACCTCGCGCAGGTCCGTCTTCATGTTCGGCTGAACCGACTTCGGGACCCTATTGAGGATGTTGAGGAGCTTGTGTTGCCAGCATCGCTGGTGGCGCGTTCTGGGGAAGATCTCCTCGAGCGCTTTCCAGAAGCCGAGTGCTCCGTCGCCGACGGCGATCTCGGGCGCGGCGGCGAGACCGCGTGCTTTCAGGTCGACGAGCAGTTCGCGCCAGCTCTGCGCACTCTCGCGGACACCGACCTGGAAGCCGACGAGTTCTTTCTTGCCTTCGGGCGTGGCGCCGACGATGACGAGCATGCAAGCGGCATCATCCTCCATCAGTGCCTGAAGATAGACCCCGTCGGCCCAGATGTAGACGTAGCGCCGGGCCGACAGATCGCGCCGCTGCCAGCGATCGTATTCGTCCGTCCATTCGTCCTTCAGGCGTCCGATCACCGACGGCGACAGGTTCGGGGCGTCCCTTCCCAGCAGCGCAGCAAGGGCCTCTTGGACATCGCCGGTTGAGATGCCGCGCAGGTAGAGAACCGGCAGCAGGGCATCGAGGCTCTTCGTTCGCCGTGCCCACTTCGGCAAGATCGCCGAGGTGAACGTGATGCGGTCGGCGCCTTCGCCGGACCCGTCACCAGCATTGACGCCGCGGTCGCGAACCTTCGCTCGCTGAACCGGCACCGGGCCGATGCCCGTCTGGATGGTTCGCTCCGGGCCATGGCCGTGGCGGACGAAACGAGCCCGGCCGTCAGAAAGCCGCGCCTCCTGCATCGCAGCCAGGAATCCGTCGTCATAGGCGTATCGCACCTCTGGAGGTTCGGGCAGGCTTGAACAACCGCCCCGATACGCCGCCTTTCTCAAACCGTCATCACCCAGTTTCCGCCATAACTCGCAGCGCCCTTAAAAGGCCCCAGAGCCCGGCATAGCCATCGAAAACAGGAATTGGCAGCGAACTGACACCGTGAGCCCGCAGGACAAAGCCAGGAAGGTGGCGTCGCGACCCCCCCTCCGCTCTGCCAGCAAAAACTGCGGAACATACTAGCGCTTTTTTCGGGACCGCAGGATTGACGCGATTTCTTCGCAGAGATTCTTTCTTGTCGGCGTGGCTACGTAGGGGAACCTAAACCACGGAGCCAACCGCAATGACCCCTTTCATCTGTGTCAGGCAAGAATCGATAACTAACACGGCGGTTGCTGCCACGGGGGCGTCGCACGGTCGCCGCGCTTCGGAGGGCCGCGATCTCGGTCATTGCGATCCGGAACGCCGCAGTCTCATGTTGGCTGGAGCACCTAAACCTGTTGATCCGGCACGGGGGGCGGATCCGTTCGATGTCCGTGCTCGTATCGACGACGCAACAATGGCCACGAATGCCCAAAGGCGGATTGGTGCAGCAATCGCCACAGAACTACTGTTCACGGTGACAGCAGATGCGCTCAAACGTACGGATGCTGTCGCAGATGAGGACGTTGCAAGTCCGCCGGCTGAAGTCGTTGATGGAGCAGCGATTCTGCGGCGCCTGACGATTGAAAATCATTGGAAATGTGAATGGCTTGACGACCTTCCCGCCGAAAAGGGGGCATCGTCGACCTCCAACCATAAACTGCAGCACAGATGGCCGGCACTGACGCGCATCGCAGGGGAAGAAACGCGGAGGTGGCTCGAAGCGTTCGATCCACATAAAGTCATGGCGTTCGCGGGGCTTGTGCTCGAGGCTTGTGTCTTGGACAAGCGTTGGCGCGTCGCTTGTTGGCGCCTCGATCTCGATGAAAGGACGCCTCATTTGTCGGTTTTCGTCGTACCGCTCAGGCAGAGCCTTTCGAAAACGGGTGAATCAAAAACCTGGGTCAGCGTGCGCACACATCTTGGAAAAAGGCATCAGCTCAGCGCGCTGCAAGACTGGGCCGGGGAGGTCTGCGCTCCGATTGGCCTCGTCCGCGGACGGCCGTGGTCCGAGACAGGCGCACGGCACGTCTCGCCGAGCCGCTATCGATTTCGGGCGCTGAAGGCGGCAGAAGCAGACCTCGCCCAGCGCGAAGCTGCGCTGCTGGCGAAAGAAGAAGAGTGCGAAGCCAGACAGAACGCTCTCGATGCCCGAGACGCAGCAGCCGCGGCGCGCGAAGCTGCAGATCAGAAGCGGCAAGCAGCCCAGAAGCTCGCCGAACGTGAACTTTCGCAGAAGCAATCGCTGCTCGACCAAGATATGGATCGCGCCGCGAATGCGATCCACGCGGCCGCGGGGATCCTGAAACGTAGTCCATCCTCGGGTGCGGATTGCTCGCTGTATCGCTTCCTCTCTGACTATTTGCCTGAGCGGCCGGCGTCCAAGGCCGACGAAATTCAGGCGGTCCTTGGGGAATGGGTGCAGCGAACGAGTAGAGTAGCGCAATCATCGCCGCACCGCACGCCCGAGAAGCCGATGCTTCCGACCTTGGTCTTCGATGAACCCGAACTGTCAAATAACGCTGGGGTCGATAAGGCGCGCCCGTAGAAGTGGTAAAAAGGCCTGCGTGGGCTGTCGCGCTTGCGCGTTCCTGACCAGTGGACGCCGCTTCGATCAAGCAGTTGCGTTTAAAA
>JAPKCG010000327.1 GCA_028823055.1 Sphingomonas bacterium | reverse complement strand
ATTTGCGAAAGGACCTGATTGCCCGCCTATTTGAATGCCATCGGCACCGCGGTGCCGACGCACGATATCCATCATGCTTTCGTCGAATGGGCGACAGCAAGGGTCGATGATGCGTCACCGAAATTATTCTCACGGATGGCGGCGCGGTCGGGAATCGAGCATCGTTGGTCGGTATTGCCCTATGGTGACAATCGTGGATCGCCGGTTGGCCCGGGCGGTTTCTATGCCGCAGGGATGCCGGGAACCGCAGCACGAATGCAGATTTATGGCGAGGCCGCGCCGATCCTGGGAATCGCCGCCGTCGATGCGCTCGCAGCCAAGACCGGGCTGGGCGATATTACGCATTTCGTGGTCGCCAGTTGCACTGGGTTCGTCGCGCCGGGGATTGATCAGATCATTGCGGGTCGAATCGGTCTTTCGTCGTCGGTCGAGCGACTGCTGGTCGGGTTCATGGGCTGCTATGCCGCGATCGCAGCGCTGCGTTGCGCACGACATATCGTCCGGTCTGAACCAACAGCGCGGGTTCTGGTCCTGACGGTCGAGCTGTCGACCCTCCATTTGCAGGATGCGCGCGCGATCGAACCGCTGCTCGCGATGCTGCAATTCGCGGATGGGGCCGCCGCCGCCCTGGTGACGGGCGAAGCGCAGGGCATCGAGCTGGAGCGGGGGTTCGCCGCAGCCTTGCCCGATAGCGCCGACCTAATCCGTTGGGACGTGACCGACCGGGGCTTTGCGATGCATCTGGGCGGCGAAGTGCCGCAAAGGATCGCAACCGCACTCAGCGATCCCGGCTTTGTTGCGCTCGCGACCGGTGGTCTCCCCCCCGATCAGCTCGCCTGGGCGGTTCATGCCGGCGGGCGATCGATCCTGGATGCGGTGCAGAAGTCGCTCGATCTCCCCGACGACGCGCTCGCAGCATCGCGCGATGTTTTACGGGCGAACGGCAACATGTCGTCGGCGACGCTGATGTTCGTCCTCGCGGCGATGCTCGACGCGCCAATGGCCGAGCGCGGGGTCGCGCTTGCCTTTGGCCCCGGACTGGCGGCGGAGGGGCTCGCCTTTCGCTCGGTGTCATGACGCTGGCCCAGCGCGCTCACGCCGAAGAGCTGATGGATGCGGACGACCTGCCGCTCGAAACCTATGCCAAGGTCGTCGCGGATCTGGCGAAGGTAAACGCGGTGACGATGGCGGCGCGTCCGACACTCGCGTTTCTCGACCGGATCGCCCCCGACGATCGGGCGCTGAGGATTCTCGATGTCGGTTTCGGCGATGGCGACATGTTGCGCCGTATCCGCCGTTGGGCCGACAAGCGCGGGCGCGCGGTCGATCTTGTCGGGGTCGATCTGAACCCGCGCAGCGAAGTGGCGGCGACACGCCACACGCCCGAGGCGTTGCGCATCGACTATATGACCGGAGACTACGCCGATCTGGCGGGCGAACGGTGGGATGTCGTCATCAGCAGCCTCGTTGCGCATCACATGTCGCACGCCCAGCTCATCGCGTTCCTCCGGTTCATGGAGGCCGAGGCGCAGCGGGGATGGTTCGTCAACGACCTGCATCGTCATGGTTTCGCGTATCGCGGTTACCCCCTGCTTGCCCGGATCGCGGGCTGGCACCGCATCGTCCGCCTCGACGGCACTCTCTCGATCGCGCGGTCCTATCGGCCCGATGAATGGCCCCCGTTACTGGCGGAGGCAGGAATCGATCAGGCCCGCGTTCGCCGCGTCTTTCCGTTTCGATTATGCGTCGAACGCCTGCGCTGATCGTCGGCGGCGGGCCTGCGGGCACCGCAGCCGCAATGGAGCTGGCGCGTGCCGGGTTGCCGCACCTGCTGCTCGAACGCGCGCGGGGCGGGAACGCGCTATGTGGTGGTTTCATCAGCTGGCGAACGATCGAATCGCTCGAACGACTGGGCATCGACCCCGATACGCTCAATACCGCGCGGCTTAGGCAGGTGCGGATTTATGCCGGTGAGCGCGTTCGCACGGCGCGCCTGCCCCGCCCGGCACTGACCGTATCTCGGCGGCGGCTCGATACGGTGATGCTCGACGCCGCCATTCGCGCAGGAACGCCGGTCGAGAATGGCGTGACCATCCGCGAGATCGGCGGCCTGACCGCACGCGCCGCGGATGGGGCGCTGTTCGAGGCCGATGCGCTGTTCCTCGCCAGCGGCAAGCATGACATCAGGGGAACCGCGCGCCCGGTCGATGCACGTGGCGAGGACCCGACATTGGGGCTGCGCGTCCGCCTGCCCTCGTCACGCGCGACCGGCGTCATCGGCGATGCGATCGAATTGCATTTGTTCGATCGCGGCTATGTTGGACTGGCACTTCAGGAAGATGGCAGCGCCAATCTCTGCCTCGCGGTCCACCGATCGCGGTTACAAAGCGCGGGTAGTCCCACCGCGCTGCTCGATACGCTGGCGCGCGAAAACCCGGTACTGAGTGAGCGGATGATGGATTTCGGTGCCACGACGCCAGTCGATGCGATCGCCAACGTCCCCTATGGCTGGCGGGTGCGGAAGGGTGAGCCGGGACTGTTCCGACTTGGCGATCAGGCGGGCGTCATCCCCTCTCTTGCCGGCGAAGGGATGGGGATCGCGATTGCGAGCGGCATGGCGGCGGCTTCGGCCTATCGCCGGGGCGGAGCCGAAGCCGCTGTGGCATGGCAACGGAATTTCGCGCGCTCGCTCGCTCGCCCGATCGGGGTTGCAGGCGTTGTCCGCCGTCTCGCCGAACACCCGCTCAGTCGTCATGCGCTGCCCCTGCTCGGCCCCCGACTGATCGCTGTCGTTGCGGCGGCAACGCGCGTCGGTCACGATCACCCTTGATTCATCACGTCAGCGACACGAGATTCGACGTCATGGACCATATCACCCTCTCCGAAGCCGAATGGCGCGAAAAACTGACGCCCGAACAATATCATGTACTGCGCGAGGCAGGAACCGAACGCGCCTTTGCAGGGGCGCTCAACGATAATAAGGCCGATGGTATCTATCGCTGTGCCGCGTGCGCGAACGAATTGTTCGACAGTGCCGACAAATATGATTCGGGGTCGGGATGGCCCAGCTTCACCCAGCCGATCCGTCCCGAAGCGGTGAGCGATCACAGGGATATGAGCCATGGGATGTTGCGGACCGAGACGCGGTGCGCCCGCTGTGACAGTCATCTGGGCCATGTCTTTCCCGACGGCCCGCCGCCAACGGGCCAACGTTATTGCATGAATTCGATCTCGCTCGATTTCCGCGCACGAAAGCCAATGTGACGCGCCACGCAGGACACGCTTGTCGACATCTGGTTTAGCGCGTATTCGCCGCATCGCTCATGGCCCGTGCGCGTAAATCCGTTTCCCCTTGGCGCCGCCGTATCGGGCTGCTGATCAAGATCCTGCTGGGGCTGGCGCTCGCCGGTTTGGCGGCGCTTGTGCTCGCAGTATATGTGACACGCTCGCAATTGCCGAGTTTCGAGGATCTGAAATCCTCCCCCAATGGCCAGATGATCCGCGTCCATGCCGCCGACGGCACGGTGATCGTATCGATGGGTCCGAGCTATGGTCAGTGGCTTAGTTCCGGCCAGATTCCCACCGTCATGCGCGATGCGACGATCGCGGTCGAGGACCGCCGGTTCCGCAGCCATCCCGGGGTCGATCCGATCGGTATCGCCCGGTCATTCTACATCAATTACAAACTCGGTCGCCGCGTTCAGGGCGGATCGACGATCACGCAACAGCTCGCGAGGAACGTCTTCCTCACCAACCAGAAGGCGTTCGGGCGTAAATTCCGCGAAGCGATCCTGGCGCTGGCGATCGAGCGGAAATTTTCGAAGGACCAGATCCTCGAACTTTATCTCAACAAGGTTTATTATGGCGGCGGCGCCTATGGTATCGACGCCGCGAGCCGCAAATTCTTCGGTCATGGCGCGGATCAGCTGAGCCTGTCGGAAGCGGCGGTGATCGCGGGTCTGGTCAAGGCACCGTCAAATTA
>JAPKCG010000326.1 GCA_028823055.1 Sphingomonas bacterium | reverse complement strand
GGGCGAGGGACAATCCCCGCGCGGAGCACGCGGAGCACGTTGCCGCCCATCACCTTTCGCACCTCATCGGCGGCAAACCCGCGATCGAGCAATGCCTGTGCGACGCCGGCGACCTGGCTCGCATCGAACCCCGTCGTCACCGCGCCGTCGAAATCGGACCCCAGCCCGACATGATCGATCCCGACCAGATCGCGGACATGCTGGATCGCCGCCGCGACTGCGCGCGGTTCGGTCGAACAGATCGCCGCGTCCCAATATCCGATGCCGATCATGCCGCCGGTGCCTGCAATTCCGCGTATCTCGGCGTCTGTGAGGTTGCGATTGACCTTGCACGTCGCCTGTACCCCGCCATGACTGGAGACGAGCGGGCGCGTCGCCATCGCGATCATGTCGGCGACTGCGGCGTGGCTGGCATGCGCGACATCGACGACCATGCCGAGCGTCTCCATCCGCCGCAGCACCTGTCGCCCGAGCGGCGTCAGCCCCCGCTTGGCCTCACCATGCATCGATCCCGCGACGCGATTGTCGAAGAAATGCGCAAAGCCCGCCATCCGAAATCCCGCCGCGTACAGTCGGTCGAGGTTGGCGATATCGCCCTCAATATCCTGCAACCCTTCGATCGACAGCATCCCGCCGACGACGGTCGATCCGCGCCCCCGATCGGCGAGCAGATGATCGATATCGGCGGAATCGTGAACCACGCGCAGCCGCCCGGCCGAACTTTGCGCATATCGATCAAGCTTCCGGGCATGCCAAAGCGATCGTTCGAGCAGCGATGTCCAGGTTCGCGGCGGTTGTAACTGCGCGATCGTCAGCGCGGTGATGTTGTCGGTGTCCGACGGATTGGCGTCGTAATTCTGATGCTTGGGCGTCTTCGTGACCGACGAGAAAACCTGCAAGGCATAACCACCCGCCACCAGTCGCGGCACGTCGACCTGACCCCGGTCGCCCCGCTCCAGCAAGTCGCGCTTCCACAACAGCGTATCGGCATGAAGATCCGCGACATTATTCGACAGCGCGCGCGCTTCCGGTCCGATCCGCATCGCGACGGGCTCGACCTTGTTCATCGACCGTTCGACGATGCCCGGCGCGAGGACGAAGAACGCCAGCGCCGCGACGATCAACAACGCACCGATACCGACGACCCATTTGCGCATGACGCCCCCTCCCCCGTTATTTCGGGCCGACGCTACCTCACCCGCGATCGAGCGTCACGAAGCTATAGGCGGGTCGATCATCAACCCCATCATGATCCTCCCGGGCGACTTCACGCCAGCCGACGAAGTTCGGCACAGCCGTATCGCCATCGGGCGCGGCATGAACTTCGGTCAGCTCGATGCGATCCGCGCGATCGAGGAACAGTGCATAGATTTCGGCACCGCCGATCACCATCGCATCGTCGCCCGCCAGCCTGACCGCCGCATCGAGCGAATGCGCGACCTCCGCACCCCCGGCCTGCCAGGACTCATCGCGGGTCAACACGATATGTCGCCGACCGGGCAGCGGCGCGGGAAAACTGTCGAACGTCTTGCGTCCCATGATCATCGCCCGCCCCATCGTCAGCGTCTTGAAGCGTTTGAGGTCGGCAGGCAGCCGCCACGGCAGATCGCCGTCACGGCCGATGATGCCGTTATCGGCGCGGGCGAGAATGAGCGTAATCATGCGCCCTCATGCCCCGCGCGCGTCGCGATGACGAGCCCGGTCGGCCAATTGTGGGACGAGCGCGATCAGTCGACCGCATCCTTGGCCATGTCGGGCGCGTTTTCCTTCATATAGCCGCGGGGGTCGTCGAGATACGCATCGACATCCTTGTCGACGACCTCGATCCCGCCGAGATGCCGCGCCTCGAACGCCGCGAATTTGACGCCCAGATCGTGGCGTTCCTGTAACGTCGCATGTTTGCGGAAATCGGTGATCCCCTGGCGTTCTTCCTCCGCCAGATGCGCGCTGTTCGCCTTGTTGCATTTGCCGACCGCCTCGAACCACGCGGGCGATCCGACCTCATGCTTGCCGACATCCTCACCCGTGTCGCGGATGTCGTTGTGGTCGTCGATCGCATCTTCCGTCTCTTCCTCGGCGGAATCGGCGTCGTTGCCGCCCTTCCCGACTTCCATCAGCCGTGGATAGAAGAACCGCTCTTCCGCCTCGGCATGCGCGTCGAGCAGATTCTTGAGGCGATTCCACAGCGCCGAAAGCGCCTCCCTGTCCTTCGGGTCGACGTCGTCGATCTGCGCGAACAGGCGGCGTTGTTGATGATGCTCGTCCATGATGAGCTGGGTGATGTCCATGGATTACCCCTTTCGTTGGTTACCATCCTGAACCCCGTGACCCGCCGCGCGGTTCCCGCTTTCAGACCGCAACCGGCGCCTTGATATGCGCCTGCGCCTCATAGTCGTGAAGCACAAAGTCCTCATAGGCATAGGCGTCGATCGACGGCGGCGTGCGCAGGATGTCGAGCCGCGGCAACGGCCCCGGATCGCGCGCCAATTGCGTGCGCGCCTGATCGAGATGGTTCGAATAAAGATGGCAGTCGCCACCCGTCCAGATGAAGTCGCCGACCTCCAGCCCGCATTGCTGCGCCAGCATGTGGGTCAGCAACGCATAGCTCGCGATATTGAACGGCACGCCCAGAAAAATGTCGGCGCTGCGCTGATACAGCTGCAGCGACAATTTGCCGTTCGCGACATGCGTCTGGAACAGGCAATGGCACGGGCTGAGCGCCATCGCGTGCAGGTCGCCGGGATTCCAGGCGGTGACGATCTGGCGGCGGCTGGCGGGCGTCGTCCTGATCTGCTCTACCAGCTCCTTGATCTGATCGATATGCCGCCCGTCGGTCGTCTCCCAGTCGCGCCACTGCTTGCCATAGACAGGACCGAGGTCGCCCGCCGCGTCCGCCCATTCGTCCCAGATGCTGACGCGCTGATCGTGCAGCCAGGCCACATTGGTGTCGCCGCGCAGGAACCATAGCAGCTCGATGATGATCGAGCGTAAATGCAGTTTCTTCGTCGTCAGCACCGGGAATCCCTGGCCGAGGTCGAAGCGCATCTGCGCGCCGAACACCGACAGCGTTCCCGTCCCGGTCCGGTCCATCTGTTCGGCACCGCTGGTCAACACACGGTCCATCAAATCGAGATATTGGCGCATGCGACCCGCGTAACGCGCCCGGACTGAGTCGCCAAGCCGCCAGAGCGGATCGGGTTGGAGATGCATCGTCGGGCCTCCCGGGACAGGGGGGCGGATGACGCCCGCCGCCCCCCTGATTACCGACACCGAATCGGCACGGCGGATGTTCGCGGACCTCGTCGAGGCGCGCGAGGAAGTGGCCGAGGCGCTGTTTCTTGATCCGAAATGGAGGTTGTCCGCACGCCACCGCTTTCTTGGCAATGCGGACAGCGTCGCGCTATCCGTGCGGGCGCTGGTCGGCCACGGGCTCAGCGTCGATGCGCGCTATGTCGTGCTTGGGCACAACCATCCCAGTGGCGATCCCGAACCGAGCGCGCGCGACTTTGTCTTTACCCGGCGGCTGGCGGACGCTTTGCGGCTGATCGACATGCCGCTCGCCGATCACATCATCGTCGCGCGGGGCGGAACGGTGTCGTTCAGGGAACGCGGATTGCTATGAAACAAGGGGTTGAAGCGGGGGAAGCGGGGGCTATTTCGCGAGGCGGCATGGCTTGATAGCCTGCGGCTCGGGCCGCGTACCGACCGCCCGGAACGTCGTCAGATACCCGCCCGCGGACGGCATTTCCTGCGTCGATACCTGTTTATACCCCACCGCCGCGAATTCGCATTTCAACAAGGCAGGCGGCGTCCCGTGATTTTGCGTCGCACGATCGGCATCGACGACGACGACGAGCCCGCCGGGTTTCAGCGACGGTCGCATCCGCCACAGAAATTCATAGGGCCGCTCGATCTCGTGATACATATGCACCATCAGCACGCGGTCGAAACTGACGGCGGGCAGTTTGGGATCGGCGGGCTCGCCCA
>JAPKCG010000325.1 GCA_028823055.1 Sphingomonas bacterium | reverse complement strand
ATCATGCGCGATGCGACCGGCGCCGACATCGCCTTTATGCCCGGCGTCGGCTATGGTGTGTCGATCCAGCCCGGACCGGTAGCGCGCGACCGCCTCTACACGCTGCTGCCACACCCGACGAAGCTGGTGACGCTCAACATGACCGGCGCGCAGATCATGGCGGTTCTCGAGCAGAGCGCAACCAACCTCAATCCCGGCAACGATATGGATCGGGTCGGCGGCTTGGTCCAGACGTCAGGCTTGGCCTGGACAGCAGACCTCAACCGTCCTGTAGGCAAGCGCGTTTCCAATGTTACCGTCGCAAGCGTCCCGTTAAACCCTCCCCAGCGCTACAAGGTAGCAACGAATGTCGGCATGCTCGAGGGGCTCCACCGGTACACGGCATTCGCTAAGGGTACCGAGATCGTGACCGACACGCGCAGCGTGACGGATCTCGTCGAGGCGGCCTTGAAAAAGCGTGGAACAATCGTTGCTCCGGAACAGGGTTACATCCGCGTCATCCCGGTAACGCGGCAATGATCGGGCGCGTCGGGCTCGGCGCGGTAGCGCTGTTGGCAGCACCATCAGTTCATGCACAGGAGAAGACGGAAACTCCTCTGCATGCGGCGGTCGGCGCACCCGACAATCTCAAGCTGTCGGGTACATTCCGAGCCCAGATCGAAGGCATTGACGAGCAATTTCGGCCAAACGCGGCCCGCGATGATCGACTGCTAACGTTTAGGACCACGATCGCCGCTGAATACGACACTGGTCCAGTCCGCTTCGGCGCGGAATTGTGGGACGCGCGGGGTTATCTCGAAAAACGAGATTCCTCCGCCGGGACCAGCGAAGTCAATGCACTTGAGCTCGTTCAAGCCTATGTCGGGCTCGATCTCAACAGCGATACGACACTGGATGCCGGTCGCATGACCCTTGACATCGGGTCACGCCGCCTCGTGTCACGGCAGAACTTTCGCAACACGACCAACGCCTTTACCGGTGTGCATCTGCACTACGAACAGGAGGGCGGCTCGCGTTTTGACGCCTTCTGGACGATGCCTCAAATGCGGCTACCGTCTGATCGCGACGGTGTACTTTCCAACCACGTGGTGTTCGACCGGGAAACCGACGATCTTCAGTTCTTCGGAGCCTCGTACGAGATACCGGTCGGGTCGAACCTGCGCCTTGAGGCATTCACCTATGGACTTGTCGAACGCGACGCGCCCCAATATCTGACTGCGAACAGGCATTTGGCGACCCCCGGGGTCAGGCTTCATCGTAAGCCAGCCAAACGGGTGCTGGATCTTGACCTTGAGTACGAAGGCCAGATCGGCAAAGCCCGGGCGTCGACCAATCCAGCAGATCTGGTTGATCGCCGAGTTCGCGCTTGGGCGGGTCATGCCGAAATCGGATACACCTTTGGGTCCTCGTGGCAACCGCGGGTAGCGGTTCTGTACGACCAGGGCAGCGGTAACGGTTCCAGCGATCATATTGGCCGCTTTGACACCCTCTATGTGTAGCGGCTCGCAATGATGATCGCCCGGAACTGCAATATAGGGCGGTTTTCGGCTCGCATTGCGTGAGACGGATCGATGCGGGGAACGCACGCTCCGTGAGACAGAAACCACATTCGGTGCGACCGACGCGCAATGCTGATCCGTTGGCTTACGGACGGCAAAAAGCGGTGGTTAGCGCCCGGGCAGCTTTCCGAGCCGGCATGGTCGAATACCGCCGCCCTCCCTCCGAGGGTCATAACCGTTCGAGGCTGTTGAAAAAGTCACTCCGGGTTGGAAGGGGCGTTGCTCCGAGCAATATTGCTCTCATACCGTGGCGAACTGCGCAATTTCTTGCGCCAAAACGGCTACTTGTAAGCAACCATATTACGCACAAGGTGGCCCCACTCCCTGCTCGTCGCGTTTTTCAACAGTCTCGTTCGGTTCTGACACTTGAAACAGCAGCTGCCCTAGCGCGGACTGAGCTATGAAGCACCAGGTCCAAACCGGTTCAGAGGCACCTTGAGAAACGCCGTCCCACACTTGTCCGCATCCGGCAGCCGGCCGCCACGTATGTTCACCTGAAGCGCGGCGAGCATCAGGTCGGGTAGTGGGAGCGATGCGTCGCGTTTCTCGCGGGTCGCGACGAACTCGGCTTCGTCGATGCCATCGTGAACATGGATGTTGTCGCGACGCTGATCGGCGACGGTCGAGCGACCAAGTACGTCCCTGCCATCCTTGCCATAGTCATGCCCAACATAGGTTGCGGTTTCGGGTGGCAGATCGAGGATGGCGCGGATCGAGCACCACAGCGAATGAGCATCACCACCCGGGAAGTCCGCTCGGCTTGTGCCACTATCGGGAACCATCAGCGTATCGTGAACGAACGCGGCGTCACCGACGACATAAGTGATCGAGGCAAGCGTATGGCCCGGCGACAGCATGACATGAGCATCGAGCGTGCCGATCCGGAAACGCTCGCCATCCGCAAACAACCGGTCCCACTGGCTGCCGTCGACGGCGAGATCGGGCAGGCAGTAGATGTCCCGCCACAGCTTTTGCACTTCCACGACCTTGTTGCCGATCGCGGTTTTGCCACCGGTCTTGCCGGTGAGGTACGGAACGGCTGAAAAATGATCGGCGTGTGGGTGGGTGTCGAGCACCCATTCGACGGTTAGCCCCTTTTCGCGCACATAGTCGAGGATAAGATCCGCGTTTCGGGTCGCGGTCGCACCAGCGCGCGGGTCAAAATCCAGAACTGGATCGATGATCGCAGCCGTCTTCGTAGTGTCGTCGACGACAACATATTGGAAGCTACCAGTGCGCTCATCATGGAGCGACGCAACGGTCATACCATCGTGCTTATACTCGATCATGTTTTCATCCTCTCGCTCTGTTAGCTTTCTGCCCGCGCCCGCGCGAACAACCGCTCGAAATCACCCGGATCGATCGCGCCCATCACCAGCATGCGTCCGGCAAGAAAGCCCGGGGTGCCGGCCAAGCCGATCGAATAGGCCTCTTGGCCGTTCGCACGCAGGCGCGCCGCGACAGCCTGTGCATGCGAAGCAAGCCACGTCGTTGCGCTCAGCCAGTCACCGCCAGCGCCGATTACGACGTCCCGCAGCATGTCGTCGTCAATCGTACGGTTGTCGGCCATCAGCTGGCGATGGACGACCGGGTAGATGCCCTGTTCGGCACAGCTGAGCGCAACGCTCGCGGCACGTTCAGACGGTGGACCGAAGATCGGCCAATCCTTGTAGATGACCCTAATTTTGCCATCGCGTCGCACGGCCTCTTCCAACGCGGGGAAGGCGTGACGGCAGGCCGGGCAACGATAATCGGTGAAAACGGCAAGCCGCAACGTCGCGTCGGCAGGACCGTGCTCAGGCGAACTGCCGCCTGTCAGGATCAGGTCGGCGGTCGGACCAACGTCACGCCCAATCGGGGCGGTGCGCCGCAGCACCTGTCCGACCGGCCAGCCCCCCACGACTACAGCGCCGAGCCCGACCGCCTGCCTCCGACTGAGTGGCCCCGGCACGCTCAACGCCCTCCGGGCTTGCTGCGCGCCGTGGCGACGAGGCGGCGGAGCGCCGGCAGATCGACCGCGCCGGCCACGACCTGCGAGCCGACGATCAGCGCCGGCGTCCCATTGAACCCGATCGCTTCGGCAATCGCATTGGTGCGTGCGAGCAGCGCATCGATTTCCGCGCCACGCGTCTTCAGGTCACGTTGCAGACGCGGCCAATCCACCTTGGCTTTCACAGCAGCTGCCCTGATACCGGCGCTGTCGAGCCGCGCCGGCGAGGCAAGCAGCGCTCCATGGAAGGCGGCATGCCTGCCCTGCCACTGGCTCGCGACGGCCGCCCGGGACGCCTCACGGGAGGCGGGTCCGAATATTGGCCAATCCCGATACACGATCCGGACCTTCGGGTCGGAGCGAAGCAGCGCGTTCAGCACCGGCTCCATGCGACGGCAATAGGGGCAGTTGTAGTCGAAGAACTCGACAACGGTGACGTCATAGGC
>JAPKCG010000324.1 GCA_028823055.1 Sphingomonas bacterium | reverse complement strand
GCCGACCAGATGGCGCATCGCGTCCTCATCGCGTTCATAGGCGACGCGCTGAAACGTCCCGATACGGATATGGCTATGGCTGAGCCGCACCATCACCGCCGATCGGGTCGGCGAGGGCTCGTCGCCGCGATCCAGTGCTTCGCCCGTCTCGATCAGGGACAGCGTGCGGCTGGTCGGCACACCGAGTGCTTCGAGCATTTCGGTGGCGAGAATCTCACGGACGCCACCCTTCAGCGTCAGCCGCCCGTCGCCGAACCGGCTCCACGGTGTCTGGCCCGACCCCTTGGTGCCGAGGTCCATCAGCCGATCCTCCGAATCGCGCATCTGGGCGAAGGTGAATCCGCGCCCGTCACCGATATCGGGATTATAAGTTCGGAACTGATGCCCGTGATAGCGCAGCGCCAGGGGCTGGATCAGGGTGTCGGACAGCGGGACGAAACGACCGAAATGCGCGATCCATTCCGCATCGGTCAGGGCGTCGAGGCCAACCGTCGCCGCCGCGCGATCGTTGCGATAACGCAGGACCGTCTGCGGAAAGTCAGCCGCCGATACCGGATCGTAAAAACGCTCTCCCAAGGTCGTCAGGAGTGTTTCGGGGCGATAGGCTTGCGGGGAGAAGGGCATCCCGCGATATGGAGGGCGCCTAGCCGGGGACGCAACCATGTCAGCTTATGAAAACCGATATTGGTGGTCGAACGACGGACTGCGGCTGCATTACCGCGACTATCCGGGCGACGATACGCGGCCGCCGATCCTGTGCCTGCCGGGTCTGACGCGGAACGCGCGGGACTTCGACGACTTCGCGGCAAGACTGGCGGGGCAATGGCGCGTCATCGCGGTCGATCTGCGCGGGCGCGGTGAAAGCGCTTATGCCAAGGACCCGATGACCTATGTCCCGCTGACCTATGTTCAGGATATCGAGGCGTTGCTCGGCGAATTGGGAATCGATCGTTACATCGCGGCGGGCACGTCGCTCGGCGGCATCATCACGATGCTGCTGGCAGGAACCGCGCGCGGGCGGATCGTCGCGGCGCTGCTTAACGATGTCGGACCCGAGATCGAGGCGGCGGGCCTCGCCCGGATCAGGAATTACGTCGGCAAGAGCGGCAGCTTTCCGACATGGATGCACGCCGCCCGGCATGTCGCCGAAACCAATGGCGACGTCTATCCCGACTGGACCATCGAACACTGGCTGGGGATGGCAAAGCGCCTCTATCGGCTAAACAGTTCGGGCCGGATCGTGCTTGATTACGACCTCAAGATCGCAGAACCGCTGCGGGTTCCCGGTAACGACGCCGGGCCGGACATGTGGCGCGCGCTGGCCGGCTTGCGCGGTATCCCGACCCTGATCGTTCGCGGCGCGCTGTCGGATGTTCTCTCATCCAGCGTGGCAGAGCGGATGGCAGAGGCGCTCGACATGGCCGAACTCGTCATCGTTCCCGATGTCGGCCACGCGCCGTTGCTGACCGAAGACGACCTCCAGGCGCCGGTCGCGAGGCTTCTGGCGCGCGCGCAGACGAATGGGGCCGCCTGATATGGCCGCCCCCGTCAACATCCTTCATCTCCATTCGACCTTCGATCTGGGCGGGAAGGAGGCACGGGCGGTGCGCCTGATGAATGCGTTCGGCGATCGTGCGCGTCACACGATCGTTTCGAGCGTGCCCGATGCGCTATCGGCGCGCAATTCGATCGCGCCGGGCATCCGCTACGAAATCGCGCAGAACCCGCCGCCGATGACGGGGCGCCCATCGGTTGCGCGCTACGAAGCGATCGCGCGCTATATGCGCCGGTTCGATCTGGTCCTGACCTATAATTGGGGTGCGGTCGACGGCGTGATGGCGCGCCGGGTGTTTGCCAGGGATGTTCCCCCGCTGGTCCATCACGAAGACGGCTTCAACGCCGATGAGGCGGGCGGGCTCAAGGTCCAGCGCAATATGTATCGCCGGATGGCCCTGGGCGCGGCGGATGCGCTGGTGGTCCCGTCGCAGGTTCTCGAAGATATCGCATGCCGCGTCTGGAAACAGCCGCCGGGGCGCGTTCATCGCATCGCCAACGGCATCGATACCGCCGCCTATGCCGCCCGCCCCGACCCCAAGGCGATCCCCGGCTTCGTCCGGCAGGGTAAGGAAATCGTGATCGGCACGCTCGCCGGGTTGCGGGAGGTCAAGGATCTGCCGACTCTCGTCCGCGCGGCGGGGGGGCTTGCGGGCAAATTTCGACTGGTGATCGTCGGCGAAGGGCCGGAGCGGGATCGAATCGCACAGGCGGCGGCAGCGATGGGGATCGCGGACAAACTCGTCATGCCCGGCTTTCTCGACCGCCCACACCGGTTCATGGGCTCGTTCGACATCTTCGCCTTGTCGTCGCAAAGCGAACAATTCCCGATCAGCGTCGTCGAGGCGATGGCCGCGGGATTGCCGGTCGCCTCGACCCCGGTCGGCGATCTTCGCCAGATGCTATCGGTCGAAAACCAGCCCTTTATCGGCGAGTATCCGGGTGAGGTGCGGCTGCGCGATGCGATCCAGTCGCTGATGGGCGACCCGGATTTGCGCGCGCGCGTGGGTGCCGCGAACCGTGCGAAGGCGCGGAGCGATTATGACGAAAAGGGTATGCTCGTGCGCTATCGGGCGCTTTACGAGGCGGTGATGGGGCGACCGGGAGCCCTGAGCCAGTCGTAATTTCCTCGCATGAGCGCGTCCATCCGTTATAGCATCCACTTGATTTTCCGTCTGAGAGGTACGTGACCCCGTGTTCAAAGGCCTGAAGCCGATCGTCTATAATGGCCGCGAGGTCTGGCCGCTGGTCGAGGGGGGGAAGGGCGTGGCCGCCACCAATCACGCATCAGCGGGCGCATGGGCGGCGGCTGGTGGCATCGGTACGGTTTCCGCGGTCAACGCCGACAGTTACGATCCCGAGGGCAAGATCATCCCGCAGGTCTATCACGCGCTGACGCGGCGTGAACGCCATGAAGAGCTGGTCGAATATGCGATCGAAGGCGCGGTCCAGCAGGTCCAGCGCGCCCATGAGATCGCCGGCGGCAACGGTGCGATCAACATCAACGTCCTGTGGGAAATGGGCGGTGCGCAGCGCGTGCTTCACGGGGTACTCGAACGGACTCGCGGGCTCGTGTCCGGCGTGACCTGCGGCGCGGGGATGCCGTACAAGCTGTCGGAAATCGCGGCGTCCTACGACGTCCATTATCTACCGATCATCAGTTCGGGCCGCGCCTTTCGCGCGCTGTGGAAACGCGCCTATTCGAAGGCGTCTGAATGGTTGGCGGCGGTCGTCTATGAGGATCCCTGGCTGGCGGGCGGGCATAACGGCCTGTCGAATGCCGAAGATCCTTTGAAGCCGCAGGACCCCTATCCGCGCGTGAAGGAACTTCGTGAGGTGATGCGCGAGGGCGGCATCCCCGATTCCACCCCGATCGTGATGGCTGGGGGCGTCTGGTATCTGCGCGACTGGAACGAGTGGATCGACAACCCCGAACTGGGCCAGATCGCCTTTCAATATGGCACGCGCCCGCTGCTGACGAAGGAAAGCCCGATCCCCGAGGGGTGGAAGGACGAGCTGACCGAGATCGACGAAGGTGATGTCCTGCTGCACCGGTTTTCGCCGACCGGCTTTTATTCGAGCGCGGTCCGCAACCCGGTCCTCCGCAATCTCGAAGCGCGATCGGAACGTCAGATCGCGTTTTCGACGCAGGAGGCGGGCGACCACGTGTTCCAGCTCGACGTCGGTGTGAAAGGCAAGAATTTCTGGGTCACGCGCAACGATCTGCTGCGCGCCAGGCAGTGGTTTGGCGAGGGGTATACCGACGCGCTGAAGACGCCCGACAATACGCTGGTGTTCGTGACGCCGACCGAGAAGGGCATCATCCGCAAGGACCAGGCCGATTGCATGGGCTGCCTGTCGCAATGCGCGTTTTCGAGCTGGGCGGATACGGACACGAATTCGACCGGGCGGCTCGCCGATCCGCGCAGCTTCTGCATTCAGAAGAC
>JAPKCG010000323.1 GCA_028823055.1 Sphingomonas bacterium | reverse complement strand
GAAAGGCTATTATTTCTCGGTCGGGGGCACGCCGCAGGCCGCGTTCGATGCCGCCGCCGCTGGTGGACCGCCGATCCCGTCGCATCATTCGCCCCTGTTCAAGATCGCGCCCGAACCGGTCATCACGACGGGCGCGACCGCGATGACCGCGGCGGTGCTCGACCTGTTGGCACCGCAGGGCTGAAGCGCATTTTATCCCACGATAAGGGCGCCTCGACGGGTTACGCTGCGGTGCCGTAATTGCTACAGCCTCGCGCTATGCTCGACCGCCTGCCGCTCCCCCGTTCGATCAAGCGCTGGACGCCCGCGCGATTCCGCGCGCTGCTGCGGGCGCAGGGACCGACGTCGATCCGGTTCCGGCGGCGGATCGCGATTCTGACGGGAGCGATCGCGGTGGGGATCGTCGCGGTGCTGTTTGCCGAGCTCGCCGATTTCTTCGGTGACTTGTTCGATAACTATGCGGAACAATGGCACTGGCTGCCGCTGCTGACGACCCCGTTGGGGTTCATGGCGCTTGTCTGGCTGACGCGGCGGTTCACGCCGATGGCGCGTGGGTCGGGGATTCCGCAGGTGATCGCGGTGCGTGACGACCCCGATGCGGCGTCGAGCGAACTGATTTCGCCCAAGACGGTAACCGCTAAATCAGCGCTGACGCTGGGTGCGATCATGTGCGGAGCGAGCGTCGGGCGTGAAGGGCCGACCGTGCAGCTTGCGGCATCGGTAATGGGGATCGCGCACAAGGTCATGCGGGTCCCCTTGCGTGCATCGGTCGTGATCGCGGGCGGTGCGGCAGGTGTCGCCGCGGCGTTCAATACACCGCTCGCCGGCGTCTTGTTCGCGATCGAGGAACTGTCGGCGGCCTATGAGCAGCGCGTGACGTTGCTGGTGCTGTCGTCGATCGTCATCGCGGGCATGGTCGCGCAATCGCTGTCGGGGGATTACGTCTATTTCGGCGCGATCGGCGCGCATATGTCGATCGGCACCGCGCTGTTCATCGTCCCCATCGCGGGCATTGCTGGCGGAGCGTTCGGCGGGTGTTTTTCGCGGATCGTGCTGGCGCTGGCGACGGGAAAGCATCGCGTCACGGACTGGGCGAAGGCGCGCCCGGTCGTGTTCGCAGGGATGTGCGGCGTCGTCGTCGCGGTGCTGGGCGTGTTCAGCGGGCTGACCTGGGGCACCGGCTATTCGGCGGCGCGCGCGATGATCGTCGGTACCGATGCGCCGCTGTGGTTCGGCCCTGCCAAATTCGCGAGCACCGTCGCGACGGCGGTCGCAGGCCTGCCGGGCGGTATCTTCGCACCGTCGCTCGCGGTGGGGGCGGGCGTCGGCAACATGCTGCACGCGCTGTTCCCGGGCGAGCCGGCGGGTGCCGTCGTCATCCTGGGTATGGTCGCCTATTTCGCGGGCGTCGTCCGCGCGCCGCTGACCGCAGTCATCATCCTGTCCGAGACGACCGCGAGCCGCGGGCTGTTGCTGCCGATGTTCGCGACCGCGTTCATCGCCGACTGGGCGAGCCAGGGCGTGTGCCGCGAGAAACTGTACCACGGGCTGTCCAAGACCTTCGCGGGGGTGCGGTAGGTTCCCCCTCAGGGTAGCGATGTGATCGCCGCGTCTTGCATGCAGGCGGCGATCTTCGTTTCGTCGGGGCGCCGGGGCGGGGCGTAAGGGGGGATCTCCACGGCATCGCCGATCGGAATGGCGGCGAAGCTGGCGGGGTCGCCGCCGGTGCCGCGCATCAGGGCGTCGAGCATGGAGAGCGGGGTGTCATAGCCTTCGTAGCTCAGGCGAAAGGTGCCCCAGTGGATGGGGATGGCGCGGGCGGCGCGGCTGCGCGCGAAGACCCTTACCGCGTCCATCGGGCCGATGTGGCTGCCCGCGGCCATCTGACCCGGGACGAAGCGGAACGCGCCGATCGGGATCAGCGCGAGGCGGATCGGGCCATGGGCTGCGTCTTCGGCGGGCCACTGGCCATCGCCGAGGCCGCTGTCGCCGGTGAAATAGACGTTGCCGCCGCGCGGCAGCGCGAGGACGAAGCCCGACCAGAGCGCGCGGTTGCGGTCGGTGCCCCAGCGGCTGCCCCAGTGATGCGCGCGCGTGGCGATGACGTCGATGCCGGGGGCGACGGTCACCCGCTGGCCCCAGTCGAGCGCGGTCGATGCCGCGCCGGTCTGCGCGATGACGCTGTCGTTGCCGAGGCTGGTGACGATGCGCGGGCGGTCGCGCGCCCACAGGCGTTTGAGGGTCGTCTTGTCGAGATGGTCATAGTGATTGTGGCTGACGAGGATGAGGTCGATCGCGGGCAGGTCGTCGATGGCGACGCCGGGCGCGGCGACGCGGGTCGGGCCGAGGCGGTCGAAGGGGCCGGAGACCCCGCTCCACACGGGATCGGTGAGGATATTGAGCCCCTGCGTCTGGATCAGCACCGTCGCGTGGCCGATCCAGGTGACGACAAGGCGGTCGCCGTCGACGCGCGCCGCGGGTTTGCCCTGGGTCACGGGAACGTGCCTGGGCCAGGCGGGGCGGCCGTCGCTGCCCGTCACCATCCGCCAGAGGAAGGCGAGGCGGCTGCCACCGCCGGGGACGCCGTCGGGCGCGACCTTACCGTCGGGGTTGAAGAAGTGCTCGCCATCGAAATGGTCGCTGACGGGGCCGCGATAATAGATGCGGTCGAGAAAGCGGGGGATAACGCGTACCGCCAGGCCGACCAGGATGACGAGAAGCAGCAGCGTGCCGGCGACGATCTTCAGGATAGTGACCACGGACATCCTCAACTTCGGTAAGCGGGTAACGTTGCCGACCGATTTCCGTTCATCGTACGCGGCGCTTGCCCGGCGCGTGAAGGCGCGACAGACTGGGCTAAACAAGACCAAGGGGAATGACGATGCGCCACCTGATGCTGGGCCTGTTGCTGGCGACCGCCGTTCCCGCGATGGCGCAGGCGAAACCGGTGGCGGTCGAGGAGGTGTCGATCGCGGACCTGCAGGCGATGATGACGGCGGGCAAGACGACGAGCGTCGAGATCGTGAAGGCCTATCTGGCACGGATCGCGGCGATGGATCGAAGGGGGCCGACGCTGCGCGCGGTCATCGCGATCAACCCCGATGTGCTGGCGCAGGCGAAGGCGCTGGATGCCGAGCGCAAGGCGGGGCGGCTGCGCGGGCCGCTGCATGGGGTGCCGATCATGATCAAGGACAATATCGAAACCGCCGATGCAATGGCGACCACCGCGGGCAGCCTGGCGCTGAAGGACAATGTCACGCGGCGCGATGCGCCCGTCGTCGCCGCGCTGCGCGCGAAGGGCGCGGTGATCCTGGGCAAGACGAACCTGTCCGAATGGGCGAATATCCGATCGACGCAGTCAATGAGCGGGTGGAGCGCGATCGGCGGGCTGGTGAAAAACCCCTATGCGCTCGACCGGACCGCCTGCGGATCGTCGAGCGGATCGGGGGCGGCGGTCGCGGCGAGCTTTGCGGCGGCGGCGCTAGGCACCGAAACCGATGGATCGGTGGTGTGTCCGTCGTCGCTCAACGGGCTGGTCGGGCTGAAGCCGTCGATCGGGCTGGTCAGCCGCACGCATGTCGTGCCGATCAGCCATAGCCAGGACACGCCGGGGCCGATGGCGCGCAGCGTGCGCGATGTCGCGACGCTGTTTTCGGCGATGATCGCGGCGGACCCCGCCGACCCCGTGACGAGCGGCGCGGTGGCACGCGATTATGCCGCGGGCCTGTCGACCAGCGCGCTGTCGGGGATGCGCGTCGGCGTGGTACGGCCCAATGCCATGAGCGCCCCGCTGGCGGCGCGGTTCGCGGCGGCGCTGGCGGTGTTGAAGGCGGCGGGCGCGGTGCTGGTCGAGGTGACGCCCCCCAAGCTCGACGGGTTGGGCGATGCCGAGTTCATGGTGCTGAAAACCGAGCTGAAGGCCGATTTGAACGCGTATCTGGCGACGACGCCGGCGGCGGTGAAGACGCGGACGCTGGCCGATGTCATCGCGTTCGACACCGA
>JAPKCG010000322.1 GCA_028823055.1 Sphingomonas bacterium | reverse complement strand
CAAGCACTGATCCTGACCGCAATCGTGATCTCGTTCTCCTTCGTCGCCTGTCTGCTGGTGCTGACCTATCGCGCCTATCAGGACCTTGGCACCGACGACACCGACCAGATGCGCATCGCAGAACCCGAGGACCAGGGGCTTCCGCCCCTGGGATACTGACATGGCGACGACAGGCACCGCGGATACGGGCGGATATAGCGAACTGGCGGCACTGAAGGCCGAGGCGATGACGGCCGGCCCCGTTGCCGCGTCGGACTATCTCATCGTGCTGCCGGTGGTGATCTGCTTCATCTTCGGGGCAGGGCTCCTGATGATGCGCAAGCGCACGGGGCGTCAGCCCTGGGTCGCGATCCCCGGCCTCGTATTGCTGTTCGCGGTGGATCTGGCGCTTCTCGCCAAGGTCGCGACCGAGGGAACGCAGACCATGATGATGGGCGGCTGGAAGCCGCCCTTCGGCATCGCGTTCACGGTCGACCTGATGGGGGCGTTGTTCGTTGCGGTGACCGGTTTCGTCGCGCTGGCCTGCGGGATCTATGCAGTGGCATCGATCTCCCCGACCGAGCGGCGCTACGGTTTCTATCCGTTCCTGTTCCTGATGATTGGCGGCGTCTCCGGTGCCTTCCTGACCGGCGACATCTTCAACCTCTATGTCTGGCTCGAGGTGCTGCTGATCGGATCCTTCGGGCTATTGATCCTGGGCTCAGAGCACGAGCAGCTCGACGGCGCGACCAAGTACTGCTTCTTGAACCTCGTCGGCACGACGCTGTTCCTGATCACCACCGCCTATCTCTACGGCGTGTTCGGCACGCTCAATATGGCCGACATCGCGGCGAAGGCCGCGACGATGGAGGGCGACAGCGCCGTCACCATCATCGCCGTCATGTATCTTGTCGCCTTCGCGCTGAAGGCCGCGGCCTTCCCGCTGAACGCCTGGCTGCCGGCCTCCTATCATACGCCGCGCTTCGTCGTGTCGGCGCTGTTCGCGGGCCTGCTGACCAAGGTCGGCGTCTACGGCATCATGCGCGTCCTTATGATGCTGTTTCCGCCCGAGCATCAGGTGCTGGTGCCGCTGATCGCCTGGATCGCCGGTCTGACGATGCTTCTGGGTGCGCTCGGCGCGCTGGCACAGACCGATCTCCGCCGGCTCCTGAACTACATGGTGATCGCGGGCATCGGCACTATCCTTGCCGGTCTCGCCGTGCCCCAGGTCGCGTCCGTGATGGTCGCGCAGGCCGCGGGCGCTGCCATGGCCGCAACCGCCGCTGCAGCGCCCGCGGCCCAGACGGGGCTTGCCGGGGCGATCTACTACGCGCTGCATTCGATTGTCGTGATGACTGCCCTGTATCTGGCGGCAGGCGTCGCGGCACGTTTGAACGGGTCCTCGTCCCTGGCCGAGATGGGCGGACTGTGGCGCCGCTATCCGCTACTGGCGGCTCTCATGCTGGTGTTCCTGTTCGGCGTGTCGGGCCTGCCGCCCTTCTCGGGTTTCTGGCCCAAGGTTGCGCTGGTTCGCGCGACGATCCTCGCCGATCTGCCTTGGCTGGCGGCGACCATTCTGGTGTCGGGCTTCCTACTGACCATCGCCAGTGCTCGTGTCTTCGCCCTCGCGTTCTGGCGTCCGCTCCCGGCGATGAGCGCAGCAGGCAGCGATGCCGAGGCCGGTCAGATCGAGAGGGAGCAATTCCAGGCGCCGGGACCCGACAAGCCGTTGTCGCTCATTCCACTGCTGGCGCTGGCCGCGTTCGTGGTTGCGGCCGGTGTGTGGCCCGAATGGCTGGCGCACCTGACCACCGCGGCGGCGGCAGGCGTCCTTGATCCGGCAGCCTATCTGCAATCGGTGTTCGGAGGCGCGTCGTGAGGCTTTCGCTCTTCAACCTTGTTCTGGCGCTGATCTGGGTCATCGTCTCCGGTTCGTTCACGCTGATCAACCTTCTGTTCGGCTTCGCGCTCGGTGCGGCCGCGCTCTACCTCATCCGCGAACAGGTCGGCACGGTCGGCTATATCGGCCGCGCGCGCCGGATCTTCGCACTGTTCCTGCTGTTCCTCGTCGAGCTCATCAAGTCGGCCTGGCGGGTGGCGGTTCTGGTGCTGAAGCCGCACATGGATCTGAAGCCCGGGATCTTCGCCTATCCGCTGAAGGTGGAGAGCGATTTCGAGATCACGCTTCTGGCCAACCTCATCACCCTGACGCCAGGTACGCTGTCGGTCGACGTGTCCGAGGATCGTTCGACCCTGTATGTCAACGCCATCGACTGTTCTGATACTGAGGCGGCTCGTACGGATATCGCCACCGGGTTCGAGGCCAAGATCCTGGAGGCGTTCCGATGAGCCTTCATGATTTCGCCGTGGGCCTCTTCGCGATCTCCGTGGATGTCGCGCTGGTGCTTTTGGGCCTCGCCTTTCTCTTTACCGTGATCCGCATCATGGTGGGGCCGACGCTGCCGGACCGGGTGCTCGGCCTCGACATGCTGACCAGTGTCGCCATCGGCTTCATCGCCGTCATCGGCATCGACACGGGCTTTACCCTCTATGTGGATATCGCGATTGCGCTCGGCCTCGTCGGCTTCCTGGCAACGGTAGCCTTCGCCCGGTTCATCCAGGCACGCGGAAAGACCGAGGAAGAACGCTTCGAGGCGCTGCCGTTCCGCGATCCGCAATCGCGTCACGTCGAGCCGCTCGAGGAAGGGAAGACGAAATGATCGCCGACCTCGTCCTCATTGTCTCCGCACTCCTGATGTTGGCCGGTGCCGCCTTTGCCGCCATCGCGGCGCTTGGCATCCTGCGGCTGCCGGACCTCTACACCCGGATGCATTCGGCCTCGAAGGCCGGATCGGTTGGATCGGGCATGCTGCTGATTGCGCTGGCCCTGACGGCGGATTCGACGCCGGTCGCGCTTCGGGCGCTCGCTGCGGTCGCGTTCTTTCTGTTGACTGCGCCGCTGTCGGCGCATCTCCTCGCCAAGGCGTCCTATGCGGTCGGCTATCAGCTCTGGCCCCAGTCGGTGCTCGACGAAATGCCGCCGATTCAACCGACGACGGAGGCGTCCCAGACGCCTCATCCGACCGTTCCTGCTGACCGGAACGACGGGCAGGCCTGACACGTCGGTTTACAGAGGCGTCCCCCATGATCGCACTCTTCGTCGGCTTCGCCGGCCTCTTCGGAGCAGCAGGCGTCGCCGGGGCTGCGGTGGCAGCGCATGGCGGTGGCAACGCACAGCTGGCAGCGACCGCTGCGGCGATCGCCCTGGTTCACGCACCGTCGCTTCTCGGCCTTGCCGCGTTCGTTTCCAGAATGCCGCGGCTCGCTCCCCTGTCCGGCCTCCTGATCATTTTCGGAACGCTTCTGTTTTCCGGTGATCTGGCGGCCCGAATTGCCTGGGGCGAGCGACTGTTCGCCAATGCTGCGCCCCTCGGCGGAACCCTGCTGATCGCCGGTTGGCTCCTGGTCGGCGCCGCCGGAATCGGGCTCGCGATACGCCGCCCCACATCGTAGCCGACGAACCGGGCGCAGGTCGCAGCGCCGTTTCATCTGCCGCAGGCCATTTCATGGGAGAGGATCATGACAAACGGGTTCGACGGAGCGCTCTTTACCGGCCAGACGGTCGTCGTAACCGGGGCGGGGCGCGGGATCGGCGCGGCGGTCGCACGGGCATTTCTTGCGGCTGGCGCGGTAGTCGTCGCCCATGTCGGCCGCACCGCGGAGCACGCGGAGAATGACCTTCTCGCGCACCTTCCCGATGCCCCTCGCGCGGGGCTTACGGTGCTCACGGAGGACTTGGCGCAGCCGGACGGTGGCGAAACGCTGGCACGCGCTATCCTCGCGAAGGTCGGTGACCGCATCGACGTTCTCGTCAACAATGCGGGCACGATGGGCGGCCGGGTTGCTGCCGGTGAGGTCACGCAGGCCCAGTACGATCAGGTCGTCGATCTGAACGTCCGCTCGGTCGTCACGCTCACGACCGCGCTGCTGCCCGCGCTGAAGGCGGCCAAAGGGGCGTCCATCGTCAACA
>JAPKCG010000321.1 GCA_028823055.1 Sphingomonas bacterium | reverse complement strand
GCCCCGCCCCCGGGGTTGGTATAGAATCACTGGACGGCCGTGGGAGGGGTTGTCCCCGCCCGACGCCATTTCGTTTCAGGACAATTGGTTAACGGTCATTAGCCATTCAGACGGAACCTGCGACAAGCTGACCGAGTTATACGACGGATGGCGCGCGAGTTCCGCCGCTTCCCACGCGTATCCGGGAGAAGCACATGACCTTCAAAAAAATCGGCCTGTTAGGCCTCGTCCTCGGGATCGGGCTGGGCACCGCCGCCTGTACTGACGGCTATGGCTATAGCGGCGTGTCGCTCGGCTATGGCGCGGGCAATGGCTATTATGGCGACCCCTATAACAGCGGCTACGGCTATGATGCAGTCGGCGCATATGGGTCGCCATATTATGGCTGGTATAACGACTTTTATTACCCCGGCACCGGCATCTACGTCTACGATCAGTATCGCCGCCCGTTCCGCTGGAACAACGCTCAGCGCCGCTATTGGCAGCAGCGTCGCACCCAGTGGCGCGGCGACCGCAATTACCAGAATAACTGGGGCAATTTCGGTCGCAACGATCGCCAGTTCGACGGTCGCCGTCAATATGACC
The DNA here is from genome assembly GCA_028823055.1 of Sphingomonas bacterium. Lineage (GTDB taxonomy): Bacteria > Pseudomonadota > Alphaproteobacteria > Sphingomonadales > Sphingomonadaceae > Sphingomonas. The sequence goes on along the minus strand of JAPKCG010000321.1, from coordinate 3,425 downwards.
GGCAACGATATGACCGGCAACGGGGGGATGGTCGCAACCGGGGTTATCGTGATCGTAATGGCGATGGCCGGCCCGACGTGTATCGCGGCCGGCGAAACAATGGTGCCGGGGTCGCGCCGCGTACCGATACCAATCGCGTGCGCGTCGATCGAAGCGGCACGTCCCAAACGACGAATGCGCGCTCGCGGGTTCGGACCGAGCGTGTCCGCAACGGCGTGCGTGGCAACGCAGGCAATCGTGGCAATGCGCGGGGCGTCGGGCGAAACTATGGCGCGCGTGAGCGGCCACAATAAACTGCCCGTGGGCGAAACCGCTACGCTGGACGCGTCGCGATCAGGCCGTTGGAGACCATCGTCATGACCGCGACGTCGTGCTGATTGAAGACGGTCATCCGGCTTTTAAACAGACCCATTTCGGGCCGGCTGGCCGATCGCCGCTTTTCCAGCACCTCGGTTTCGCAGCGTAGCGTGTCGCCGGGATAGACGGGTTTGAGCCATTTCAGCTCGTCCATCCCCGGCGATCCCAGGCTCGCTGCTCGATCGGTCTTCATATTTTCGACGAGCATCGCCATCGTCATCGCACAGGTGTGCCAGCCGCTCGCGGACAGCCGACCGAAATGCGTCGTCGCCGCAGCTTCGTCGGACAGATGAAAGGGCTGCGGATCGAATTTTGATGCGAAATCGATCACCTCATCCCGCGTCACGTGATATGCGCCGAACGCAGCGCGTGCGCCGACCTCGATATCCTCGAAATATTTCATCGTTTTCCTTTCAGGATGTAGCGAAACGGCGCGTCGGTGCCGTCGAGCCCGGGGTCTGCGGGCAGGCCGATCAAATCGCGTAACAAGGGTGCGACGTCGACATTGACGAAACTCGGCAGCGTTGTGCCGTGAGGAAAGGCGGGGCCGTTGGCGATGAACAATGCGCGCATGTCGGGCGCGGCATTGTCATAGCCGTGATCGCCGCCGCTTCTGCCCTTGTCGCTTGTCAGCGGGACGATTTCCCACCCCGTTTCGGCAAGGCAGAAATAGGGCGGGATACGCGGATTGGTCCCATAGTGGAGTCGCGCGGGCATCTCGCTTTTCCGCCAGCATTCCATATGCGGATGACGCCCCGGCAAAGCCCTGTCGAGCGCCGCCTCATGTCCCGCGACGGGATAGAGGCTGGCGAACGGCCCCATGTCCTCGATTCGATAATCCGCAGGGTCGGCGACCGTGTCGAGCGCGACGGTACGCGCCGGGTCGGTCGCGGCCATGCCATGATCCGCGACGATGACGAGGTTGGCGGGCTGTCCCAGCGTCTTCAACTCGCTCACCAGTCGCCCGACCTGCTCGTCCACGTCCGCGACCGCGCGCGTCGTCTCCGTCGCGCCCGGGCCGAACCGGTGTCCCGCCGTGTCGACGGTATCGAAATAGAGCGTCACGAACCGCGGGCGCGTTGCGGCTGGGCGGCGGAGCCAGTCGACCACCGCATCGACGCGACTGTCGCCCGATACGGCCTGGTTGAACTGCTGCCAGTCATGCGGGCGGGTGCCGTCGCTGATCTCGTTGGGCCAGGCCACCGCGCGCGTGCCGCCCCAGGCGACGGTCGATCCGGGCCAGAACATCGTCGCGGTACGGATGCCCGCCTTTTCCGCGGTGACCCAGACCGGTTCTGCCTCGCTCCACCAGAATGGATCGTCGCTCGCCATCGTGAAGGTTTCTCCGGCGCGGGCAGGGTCCTCCAGCCGGTTGGCGGTGATGCCGTGATGATCGGGGTACATCCCCGTCACCAGTGTCCAGTGATTGGGAAAGGTCTTTGAGGGAAAGGACGGCATCATCGATGCCGACACCCCGCCCGCCGCCAGCGCGGACAGATTCGGGGTCACGCCACGGTCGAGATAGTCGGGCCGAAAGCCATCGATCGAGACGAGGATCGTCACCGGTGCCTTCTCGCGCGACGTTGCGGTCGTCGCGGTTGCCGCAGTCCGGCCCCGCGCCGTCGCCGCCGTTCGGTTCGACAATGCAGTCGCGGGCAATCCCCGTGCCAGCGGCCCCGGCGCGGTCGTCGGCCCCGGCGGATCGATGGGCAGCGTAACGGTCGCCCCCTGCGGCGCTGGCTGCGTAGCGGGGCCGAGCGCGGCGGGCGAATAGGGATAGGCGCATCCGGCAAGGCACAGGGCGAACGTGGCGGTAATCGCGGGTTTCACGGGCTTGGCATGTCCTTCATCGAGGCGTCCCCGCCGCTCTACCGTTGCCATGCCCCCGGTGAAAGGGGCCAGGTGAAAGGGGCCAGATGGAAGATGTCGGGTGAGGGGACGGATTGCCTCGCGCGCCCCGCGCCCCGATAAGCACGTCCACGATGCCGCGCCTGATCCTCTTCAACAAACCCTATGGCGTGCTCAGCCAGTTCACCGATCGCGGCACCGACGCCGCGCGCGCGACGCTGTCGGATCATATCGCGGTGCCCGGCGTCTATCCCGCCGGGCGTCTCGATCGCGACAGCGAAGGCCTGCTGCTGTTGACCGATGACGGCCGGCTGCAGGCCCGCATCGCGGACCCCCGGTTCAAGCTGCCGAAAACCTATCTCGTCCAGGTCGAGGGCGCGGTCACCGACGACGCGCTTGCGGCGCTGCGCCGCGGTGTCGATCTGAAGGACGGCCCGACCCGCCCCGCCGAAGCCGAAGGCATCCCCGCACCTGCGTTATGGCCACGCGACCCCCCCGTCCGCTTCCGCAAGACCGTTCCCGACAACTGGCTAAGCCTCACGATCCGCGAAGGCCGCAACCGCCAGGTCCGCCGCATGACCGCCGCCGTGGGGCTGCCGACGCTGCGATTGGTCCGCTGGCGCGTCGGGGAGTGGACGCTGGACGAACTGGCGCCGGGGGCGTGGCGGGAGGGGTAGTATTGAAGGGCCGAGCTAAGCCGCATCCCATTCGCATATGGTCTGGCCCAGTTGATGGCGGTAAATTGGTGCAGCCCATCACTCGATGAATTGGGCAGCGCTAGGTGCGTTCGCCGCCCCCTCAGCTATGCAAAAAGTGCATCACGTCGCCGTCCTGCACGACATAACCCTTCCCCTCGGCGCGCAGCTTGCCTGCTTCGCGCGCCTTTGACTCGCCGCCTAGCGCGACGAAATCGTCATAGGCGATCGTTTCGGCGCGAATGAAGCCCTTCTCGAAATCACCGTGGATCTCGCCTGCCGCCTGCGGGGCGGATGCGCCGTCATGGACGGTCCAGGCGCGGGCTTCCTTGGGGCCGACGGTGAAGAAGGTGAGGAGGTGGAGCAACTTGTAGCCCGCAGTGATGACGCGCGCGAGGCCGGTTTCCTCAAGCCCCAGCTCGCCGAGGAACTCGCCGCGATCCTCGGGCGGCATCGTCGCGATCTCGGCCTCGATCGCGGCGGAGACGACGACCGCCTCGGCGCCCTCCGCCTTGGCCTTTTCGA
>JAPKCG010000320.1 GCA_028823055.1 Sphingomonas bacterium | reverse complement strand
GCCCGGCGATGCGGTACCGGTCGACGGAACGGTGATCGAGGGGCGTTCATCGCTCGACGAGAGCATGCTGACTGGCGAGTCGATGCCGGTGGAAAAGGGTCCGGGCGATGCGGTGACCGGGGCTACGATCAACAAGAACGGCTCCCTGGTGATGGAGGCTGGCAAGGTCGGCTCCGACACGGTGCTGGCACAGATCGTGACGATGGTGTCGAACGCACGCCGTTCCCGCGCCCCGATCCAGGGGCTGGCGGACAGGGTGTCGGCGGTGTTCGTGCCGGCGGTCGTGGCCATCGCAGTTTTCGCCTTCGTTGTCTGGCTGACCTCTGGCCCGGAACCCGCGCTTGTTTTCGCCATAGCCTCGGCCGTGTCCGTGCTGATCATCGCGTGTCCTTGCGCCCTGGGACTGGCAACACCGATCTCCATCACCACGGCGGCGGGGCGCGGGGCGCAGGCTGGCGTTCTGATCAAGGACGCCGAGGCGCTGGAGCGCATGGCGGCCGTTGATACACTGATAGTCGACAAGACCGGCACGCTGACCATGGGCAAGCCGAAGCTGACCGATACGCTCGCGCTCGGAAACCTGACGGAGCCCGACCTCCTATCACTGGCGGCAGCGCTGGAGCGCGGCTCGGAACACCCGCTGGCCGAAGCGATCGTCGAGGGAGCTGAGGCGCAGGGTGCCCCGCGTCAGGAGGCCGCGGACTTCGAAGCGGTCACCGGCAAGGGCGTGCGCGGCGACGTCGGCGGGCGCGCGGTTGCGCTCGGCAACTCTGCTATGATGCGTGAGATGGGGCTGGATGTGACGCGGGCCGAAGGGAAGGCCGACACGCTGCGCGCTGAAGGCAAGACGGCGATGTTCATTGCGGTTGAGGGCGCGCTGGCAGGCATCGTGGCGGTGGCCGACCCGATCAAGGAATCAACGGCGCAGGCAATCAGGGAACTCCACGGCCAGGGGCTACGCGTCATCATGGCGACGGGCGACAACGAACGCACGGCGCAGGCGGTCGCGGGGAGGCTCGGCATCGACGAGGTCCGCGCGGGGGTGCTGCCCGAGGCCAAGAAGGACCTGATCGACCAGTTGCGCCGCGATGGCCACAAGATCGCGATGGCAGGCGACGGCGTCAACGACGCGCCCGCGCTTGCCGCCGCTGATGTCGGCATCGCCATGGGAACGGGCGCAGACGTGGCGATGGAAAGTGCGGGGATTACTCTACTGGGCGGTGACCTGATGGGCATTGTCCGAGCGCGCAAGCTGGCGCGCGCGACCCTGCGCAACATCAAGCAGAACTTGTTTTTCGCCTTCGCCTACAACGCCCTCGGCGTGCCTATCGCGGCAGGGCTTCTCTACCCCGTTACCGGGCTTCTTCTCTCGCCAATGATCGCGGCAGCCGCGATGAGCCTGTCTTCGGTATCTGTCATTAGCAATGCACTTCGGCTCAGGCGGGTCGACCTGTGATCCAGACTTCCCTCAAGCTCAAAGCGCGTCGGCTTCTGACGCGGTCATGGTTTGGCGAGCAATGAGCCATTCAAACTTGACGCCCTCTGATCCCACTCGTGTCCTCTCGGATCGGCTCAACCAGAACTGCTTCTGCGTCACACTCGATCGTCGATTGCTGTGCGACGCACTTGAGCAAGAGGCCGGTGATCCAGAATTCTGCGAGAGGTTCATCCGCCCCAAGGCTCACTTGTTCTCGAACGTGCCTGTATTCCTTTCTGCCAGCCAGGTAGCCGAGATGCAGAAGGTGGTCGCAGCTATCGAGCAGACGGCCCGGCTCACAGCGTACAAGGCCGCGGTTTTCTCTTGGGCCCCCAAAATCTCGCGGGAGGATCACGGCCCGGCTGGCGCCCTGATGGGCTACGACTTCCATCTTGGTGAAGACGGCCCCAGCCTTATCGAGATTAATACCAACGCCGGTGGAGCATTCCTCAACGCCCTTCTTGCTAGGGCCCAGCGCGCTTGCTGTACCGGAATGGACCTACCACTTGAGCCGCACGCCTTTGAGGATGCGGCGTTTCGCATGTTCCAGAACGAATGGATGCGCCAGCGGGGGAACGGTGCAATACGTCGAATTGCTATCGTCGACGACAGTCCGGAGGAACAGTATCTTTATCCTGAGTTAGTGCTGGCGAGGCAAGCCTTGGCTGCTCGCGGCGTGGACGCAGTCATCGCGGACGCCAGTCAGCTTCGCTTTGAGGCCGGTCAGCTCTACCTCGAGGGAAAGCCAATCGACCTTGTTTACAACCGACTCACCGATTTTGCGTTCGATCGGCCAGAACACAAAGCGTTACGAGACGCTTACCGAGACGGAGCAGTGGTCGTCACGCCGAATCCATACAACCACGCGCTGCTCGCTGACAAACGGAACCTTTCGATCCTCTCAGATCCGGTATTCATCGAGACATGGGGATTGGAACCGACACTTCTGGCGCAGCTCCGTTCCGTCCCTAGCACTGTCCTTGTCGCTCCCGAAAATGCCGAGGACCTTTGGAAGTCGCGGAAGGCCCTGTTTTTTAAGCCGACGGGCGGACACGGTGGAAAGGCAGTGTATCGCGGCGACAAGGTGACGAAAGGCGTCTGGGCAGAGATCAAGGGGGGTGGCTACGTTGCCCAGACCCTGGTCAAGCCGAGCGAGCGCATGATCAGGGTCGATGACGCGTTCCAGACGCGCAAGATGGACATCCGACTTTATACCTATGATGGTCAGTTGCTTCTGGTTGCCGCGCGCCTCTATCAGGGCCAGACCACGAACTTCAGAACATTGGGGGGTGGGTTTGCACCAGTATTCGTGATCTGACCTTAACGACATGTCGGGCAGACCAAAGGAGCCGAGAATGACTTATACAATAAATCGAAGGATTGCTGACCGCGGCATCGATGACGTCGACGCTCGCACGCGCCAATCGCAAGCGAACCACGGCTTCGGCATCCTGAGCGAAATCGACGTCAAGGCGACGATGAAGAAAAAGCTCGATGTCGAGATGTCGGCGTATCGCATCCTCGGTGCCTGTAATCCGAAGATGGCGCATCAGGCGATCGGAATCGAGCCACGGGTAGGCGCGATGCTGCCCTGCAATGTCATCCTGCGCGAAGTCGAAGGCGGCGTGGAAATCAGTGCGATCGACCCGGTGGCGTCTATGCAGGCGATCGAAAACGCCGAATTGACTGCCGTGGCGGGGGAGGTGCGGGACCTTCTGGCGAAGGCCGTCGACGCGATTTGATGGGATATACTCGTGAGACGAACGCGTGCGCCTTTTCCAAAGACCGCGCACGCCCTGCTGGCCTGTGGGAGGCGCCCGAACTTCCCGTCGCCTACTTCTCGTTCGTCCTGCATTTCGTCTGGGAGTTCGTTCAGGTTCCGACCTATACCGGCATGGCCGAGATGCCTCACTGGGAGGCGATCAAGCTTTGCATGTCGGCAACTTTTGGCGATGTCGGGTTCGCGCTGACTGCATTTTGGGCTGCCTGTCTGGCGGCACGTAGCCGTGACTGGCTCCTTCGGCCAACCCGCTTTCCGGCCGGACTCTTTGTCGCTGTCGGTATCGTCCTGACCGTAGGGTTCGAGTACTACTATACCAACATCAGCTTACGCTGGACCTATTCGGAACTGATGCCGCTTGTACCGCCCTTGGGCACTGGGCTGAGTCCGCTCCTGCAATGGTTCGTCGTTCCGCTGCTCGTGATCTGGCTGACCCGTCGCCATCTCCTGGGCGCGCAGGCCATACGCGAGGCCAATGCGTGAAGGGTCGACTGCCCAATGCCCGCTGCGGCCTCTGGCCACGGCCGCAGTGGCCGGCAGTTTCAGCGAGTTTTGCCGGTGCGATCTTCGACGGTGAGGAAATCAGCGACGGCAGACATTGGGCACTTCTCGCATAGGGCTCGTAAGGGATTGCGGCTTTTCCAGAGGGCAACGCGACCAAAGCCTGAAAGAGGAATTGATGACGAGCGAATACGAGAAGAACAGCATCACCCTGCCGGGGGCTGTGGCCATGGGCACCGGTGTGATGATTGGGGCCGGTATCTTTGC
>JAPKCG010000319.1 GCA_028823055.1 Sphingomonas bacterium | reverse complement strand
GTAGAACATGACGAACGGCTTGTTCGTGAATGGATCGCGCAAGACGCGAATGCCAATCCGGTCCACGACCAAATACGTCGCCTCCATGTCGCCGTAGAGCGCGGCGATCGCATTGGCTGCAACGGTTGGCATGTCGGTCATTTCGACGACAGGCACACCGCCCAGCGTTTGCGGCTGGCCCGATGCATAGCTGGGTTGCCACAGGTAGTTGCCCTGCCCATCCTTCAGCTTCCGCGATGCGCCCATCGTCAGCCGGTTGGTGTAGAGCTTCGCGTTCGCCGAGAACTCGCTCGGCAGATCATAGAACAGGTCGAGAAAGCCGTCCCCGGTCAGCGCCGCGGCTGAACCGCTGTTCTTCACCTTGATCGCACCATAAGGATGCCGGGACGCACTGGCAGCACCTTCGACATAGGTCAGAATGCCATAGGGCTTATTGACGCCATCACCCGACAGGAACGCGATACCTTCCTGTCGCGAGAACTCGGTATCGACCTCCGACCCGAGCCAGTCCTCGATGTTGACCGCCGCATCGTCGAGCAACTGCTGCGAAATGCCGGGATTGGCGTAGATTTCGCCAGGCGTGAAATCGAGTGACCCGATCTGGGGCGTGCTCGTCGTCGGGCGCGAGGCCGTTTCACCGACCCAACCCGAACCGACCGCGCGATCGCCGAAGAATTTCTTGAAACCCGCACCGCTGATTGTGATGACGCGGCTTTCCGCACGCATGGGGCTGATCTTCTTCAGCTTCTCGCCGATCGTTCGATCCCATTCGATCGGTGCCAGATACCCGCCATCGGCATCGCTGCCTTTAGTCATCGCGGCCTGGACGTCAGCACCCGCCTTGTCGCCCTTGCGCATATGCGCGTTGAATGCCGCGGTATATTCGGGATCGGACTTGATATCGCCAATCACGCCGCCGTTGCCCAGCTTGGCCGCGGCATTCAACCTCGCCTGGTCGTCGACCGCCGTTTGCAATTCGGTAAGCACCGCGTTGATTTTATCGAGCTTCTCGGTCGTGACGACATCGGTTTTGCCCGCCTTGATATCCGCGACTTCCTGCTCATGCGTTTTCTTGAATTCCTCGAACGCAGCATTGAGCTGACCGACGACCACCTTGGGATCGGTCGCATCGGCACGGGGCATCGCAGACACCGCACGCGGCATCGTGGCGAGCGCGGCCGACGCCAGGGTGAGTGCCCCGGCGGAAACAAACTTGGTCATGATTAATTCCTAGCTTTTGAGCGTTGCGAGCAGACGGGTCATCCCGTCCGCCAGGTCCGCGTCAGCGCCGGGCGTGACGTCGGGGGTCAGGGCAGCGTCCGGCTTGCCCTTGATCTTGTTGATGCGCGCGCGCGCTTCGGTGCGACTATGGCCGCTTGCGAGCAGCGTCAGCTCCATCGCGCGAATGTCATTGACTGCGCGATCCTGCGCTTTCGCGGTCGCGTCCGTCGTCACCTTGTCCGCCGCCAGGAGCGAGTCCGCGAACCCGCGCTCGATCGCCTGACTGCCGGACATGAATGTCTCGGCGTCCATCCAACCCGCGATGGCCGTAGCATCCTGCCCGCTGCGTGCCGCATAAACATCGACCATTGCCGCATCGAAGGGCGCAAGCCATGCGGCGGTTTCGGCCATATCGTGCCGGTTGCCGATCGCCAGCACCCAGCAATTATGGATCATCAGGAACGATGCCGCGCCGATCTCGATCGTATCGCCCGCCATCGCGATGATTGACGCGGCCGACGCCGCCATTCCCATCACCTTGACCGTCACCATCTGCGAATGCTCGCGCAGCACGTTGTAAATCGCGATGCCCTCGAACATGTCGCCACCCGGGGAATTGATCTGGACTTCGACCGGGCGGTCACCAATCGCGCGCAATTGCGCCGTCACGCTCTTTGCGGTGATTCCGCCGCCAGACCAGAAATCCTCCCCGATGATGTCGAACATCGTGATGACGTTATCCCCACGCTCGACCGCGCGGATGCCAGCGGCATCCTCACTCCATCGATCGAGCACGTCGGACTTGGTGAATGCGGAAACCTGCCGCTCGTGTGGCTGGGGCAATGCGCCTGGACGGGCCATTGCCAGAACGCGAACATCGATATTGCGCTCAACCATCAGTCGTTTCCTTGGTTTGATCGGGTTGACTACCCGAGGGCATTGGCAGCGTGTCCCCATTCTCCACCGGGTTGAGGTCAAAAGCATCGCGCACTTCGTTAGGTGTTCGATATGCGCCCGACCCACCGGAGCCGAGAGACTTAGCAAAGAACTCCGCCTGATCTTTCAGCGATCCGCGCAGCAGAGCACCCTCATTAAACTTGGCGTAATGCGTATCCTGCTCGGCATCACTCAGCAGGGACCGCGACACCGCTTCTTCCCACGCGACGAACCACGGCATCAGGCAATAAGTCACGAAGAACAGACCGAGCTGTTCGATGCCAGAGCCCCAGCTCGTCTCGTCGAACATCAAGAGCGGGCGCGGCACGCCCAGAAAACGGGACAATTCCTCCATCTGAAACTTTCGCTGTTCCAGATGCTGGCTATCCTTCGCAGACGCCGCGACCGCTTTGTATTGCAATCCCTCTTCGAGCAGCGGCGTCCCACCTGCACTCTCAGCATCGACCCCGCCATACTGCTCATCGAAACTCGATTTCAGTCGGCTGTACGCCGTATCGCCCAGCGATTTTTGTGTTTCGAGAACGCCCGAAACCATCGCGCCCTTTTTGAATATGCGCGCAGCCGCCCGTTCCGCCGTAGTCGCCAGCCCGATCGCCTCCGCCGCCAGGTCGACCAGGCTCAACCCTTTCAGTCCGTCGCGCGAGACTGGCGAGCGGAAATGGAACACATCCTCCGCCGCCAACACGCGCTTGCCGCCACGATCTGGCTGATAGTCGAAAGTCAATGTCCAGTCGGCCGACAGCTTCGGCGTGACCGACCCGCGCTTCAACGGCACCAGCTGACGCACCGCGCCGCGGGATCGAACGATCATCGCATAGGCATTGCCGTCCATCAACGCCGCCATCTGCATGAACGACTTGAATTCGCTTGCCGTCTGATACCCGTTGGGCCGTCGATGCAGCACGCGAAACAGCGGATGCTCCCGCGCCTTCTCACGCCGATCGCCGTCGCGCACCATCAGGTGTAGCGGCAACATCCCGATCGACGACGCGATCAAACTCACCCCCCGGAACAACGCGCTATTTCGCAGCGCCCCCATCTCTCCGACAAAAGCACCGGAAGACGTCAGCCGCCCGTCTGATATCCACCCTGCAAGACGCGGGTCATCCAGTCCGGCGAACTCCGCCATGTCGCCCAGCGCATGGACTTCTAGCGGCCTTACCGCTTCCGAACGTCGCCACCCGGCGCTGCGCTGATAATCCGTTGGGGACAAGCCTCGCGTCATGATCGCCCCTTAAACCGACCGCACGCCGCGATTTTCATAAACGCTCTCGCCAGCCGCCTCCGGGTTGAGACTCATCAGCATCGCCGCCGAAAACATCGCCGCAACCGGATCGATCTTCGCGCTCGGGGTCTGTTTCGTGATCGCCACGCCGCTCGTCCCTCTCGGTTCCTGTTTCACATTGCCGACGCACCACGTCAGCAGCTCGCTGCCATCATGCCGCAACGTCCGCGCCGCGACCTTGCGCGCCGCGCCCTTGATCGCGCTCGACAGCCGCCACCCTTGCGGGATGGCCTTCAATTGATCGTCATCGAATTCCCGCTTCGCCAGCTCGTCGACCAGCGTCGCGACCCCCGCCGGGTCCAGTCCGATCGCTTCGCTCGCGGGGAACAGCCCCGCCTCGCGTACCCGCACCAACACGTCGACGACCCCGACCAGATCCTCGGTCAGGTCGTCCGCCTCGTCCTCGGTCACCACTCCCGTCGCGATCTCGTCGAGCGCGGGTTCATCCCCCATCTCGCACCGCGTCAGCGTACCTTCCGCGATACACTGGTTAAGCTTTGTCGCGATGTCTGCGCGCCGCTTCCACACCACCGACCAAGCCCAGGCATGCGCCCAGACCAGCCAGC
>JAPKCG010000318.1 GCA_028823055.1 Sphingomonas bacterium | reverse complement strand
ACCAGACTCGCCAGTGGTACTTGTCGCCGGTTTTGAAGCGCAGCAACCAGAGGCGATCAGTCGCTATCATCATGCACTTGCCGGTGCCGTAGCGTTGCCAAGCCACCAGCGGGTAGCGGTCGGCGCGGGATTGGGTGTCGGAGAGCTCGGCCAAGACGGTCGCGCCGGGGCGCGGGGCGAGCAGCGGCGGGACGCGGTCGAGCGGCGCGACCCGGCTCCAGACGAGATCGTTCTCGTCCTGATCGGTCTCCAGCGTCATCACGAGACTGCTGCGACCTTCGGGCGTGAGCACCGGGTAAACGCTCTCATCGATATCTTCCCATTCGGCATCCGGATCGAACTCGACGGGCAGCATGCGTTCGACCGGCGTACCGGCGTAACTGGCCGGCGCAAATCGCGCGCCGCAGAGCATGAGCAATGATCCGCCGCGCTCTCGAACCAATTCCTCCAAGCGCAGGAATGCTTCCGTCGAGAAGAACGCCGAATCGACGTCGCCAAGGATCACCAGGTCATAGGAGAATGCCTCTTCGCGGTCTTCCGGAAACGTCGCGATGTATTCGGACGAGCTCTGTGCCAGCTCTGGTTGGGAGCGTGTGCCGATGAAGGTCGCGTTGATGCGCGGGTCACGTTTCAGCATGGCGCGCAGATAACGGAACTCCCAGCGGGCGCTGCCTTCGATGCAGAGCACGTTGATCTTCTCGTTCACCACCCTGACGCTGCGCTCCACTAGGTTGTTCGCCGCGGTCGTCTCGTCGGAAAACGCTTCGATCTTGATCCCGATCCGAGCCGCGCCTCTCTCGGCGACGTCGACATTAAAGAAAATCTCTTCGGACTGCAGGCCGCCTTCGAACGACACGGTCTGCCGGGCGACCCCTCGCCCGTTGAGGCTCACGGTCAGATCGGCAGTGCGTTTCTCGTATCCCTTGGACTGCAGCTGGACGCGGACGGGGACTTTGTCACCGGTGAAGGCGACGTCCTGCATGATGACGTTGCGGATCGAGACATCATCGGGATCGGCGATTCCCACCGGGACGGTATAAACCGGGATGCCACGGGTCCCGAGATCACGGACCACGGTCTCAGCACGGCGCGACGACGTGTCCAGACCGTCCGAAAGCAACACCACCCCGGCGAGGGGCACACCGCGTTCGATCTTTGCCAACGCTTCGAGCACCCCGCCGATGGAAGTTCCCGGGGCGTCGGCCTTCAGCGCCGCCAGTGAATCGATATCGCCGTCGCCGAGCCGATGCATCGTTTCGCCGAAGGCGTGGTAACTGACATCGAGATCTTTGCCGATCGATTCGAGCATCTCCCCCGCCGACTTCGAGAGCAGGCTAGTTGCGAGATCGAGACGCGAGGCCGAATCGATCGCCTCACGCTGTTTGCCGTCGAGCGACACGGCGCCGCGCTTCACGTCCTCCGGCGTCGAAGAGAGCGATAGCATCCCGAGCGCCACCGCTGCCTCGCCGATATCCTCGGAGCGCTTGCGTTGGTCTTTGACCGACATGCTTTGCGAAACGTCGACCAGAATCGGCAGGCGGCGTTTCTCGGTGTGGGTCTGCTTGACCGTCGCGGTCGGCTCGAACAGGACGGCCACGATCAAGCACAAGGCCAGCAGCCTGAAAAAGGCGAGCGCCATGCGAAGCCCAAACGGCAATCCCTGTCGCCGGCGATAGAGGAAGACGGTCAGGACAAAAGCGGCGACAAAGGCCGAGATCACGACAGCAGTCGAGACCGGTCGCGCCCAGAAGAGCCGTTCGATCTGTCCGTCGGTGAAAATAAAGGCCAGCATCTAAGTGTTCGCCGCGGGAAGCGGGGTTGATTTTGATTTCGCCGCCGACCGCTTAGGTTTGCGGCCCGCAAGCAGGCTCTCGATGACCAGCAGCCCGAGGACAGACAGCAGGAGCAGGAACCAGAACGACCGCCCGCTGCGCGATTGCCCCACGGCGTCGAGCAGGTCTGCTTCGGACTGAGCCACCACGATATCCGTCCCCTCGAATCGGCGGGCCACCTCGGCTGTGGACTGACTTCGGACATCCGATTCCGCAGTATCGACGTTGACCGCGACCGGCATGCCGGGTGCCTGGAGGCTGACGCGTGCGAGATAGAAGCCAGATTCTCCGGCGTGGTCTAACAGAGCCACATACTGATTGCGATGCTCGAGGACGGGGACGGCGATCGTGTCTCCTGATGGCGTGTCGAACACGGCCTCGCTGGCATCGGGTTGATCGACGTAGGACAGGGACAGTGAATCGCCCACGAGGCGCGGCGTCTCGAATTCGCGGGCGGTGAGGTAGGTCACCATCTGTTGCAGGACCATGGGGAAAACCGGCGTGACTGCCATGTTGTTCCAAGCGGAATCTGCCGAGGTCGTGAACATGAATACATGTCCGCGGCCGACCGAGTGTTCCAAGAGCACGGGCGCCGCCGTACCGGCGAGGGAAAGAACCGTCGAACTGCTGGCGGCGGGTTTGACCTGCAACATTTTGCGTAGGCGTGTCTCGCTGAGAAGATCCTCCGGAAGCGAGAGCAGCGGACGGCATACCGGGTGGTCGAGGACGGTCGGGTCGAGAGGCCTGCCCACCCCGAGCGCATCGCCGGTGCTGACCGTTTGTTCGATCACCGCCGGCAGCAGAGACACCCCGTCGAGCGCCGAACGCTTGTTCCAGGCGGCTGCGTCGACGTGGTCACCCGCGAACCATATCAGGCCGTGCCCAGCGCGGACGTAACTTTCGAAAGCGCGCGCCTGCTCGGGGGTGATGTCGGGAACATTCTGAAGAATCACGACATCGAAGTTCGCCAGATCCTGGCTCGGCAGGTCGATCCATGGCACCGATTGCACCGAAAAGTTCTCCTGACCCGAGTCGCCACCACGCGCCCGCAGCGCCGCCGCGATGAAGCTTCCTGAACCGCCAGACTCACCTTCCACGCTCAACACCGACACGTCATCGCGGACGATAGCCACCGTCCGGCGGATGTTGTCCTCGAGCAGCGAGTCCGGCTCCAATTCGGCGCTGATGCGCACCGGGCCGGCATTGCGAAAATGGACAAATAGCGAGACTGTCTCGGAAGCTCCCGGCGCGATCGCGGGAATCGTCTTGGTATCGACCGTGATGCCGTCGGCCCGACCCTTGACCTGAACATTCGTGACAGGGTTTGTCCCGCAGTTTCGCACCGTCGCACGATACCGAGCCACAGTGTCCTCACGGAGCACGCCGGAGACGAGTTCGAGGCCAGTGATCGCCAGGTTGTCGCTGCCGCCGAGCACGGGAACGATTGTCGTCGAGGCGCTTTCGGCCAAGTTCTCAAAAGCCGCGCCCAACCACGCGGGTTGCTCTTGCCAGTCGCGCGCCTGCATATCGGTCACGAGGTAAATCTCCTTCTGCGGCGCCTCCATCGACTCAGCCAGCGCCTTCAGCGTCTTTGGAACGCTATCGAGATCGAGCGATTCCGGGCTTACCCGCTCGGACGAAAGCAGCTCGGCGAAGTGCCCAGCATCGAACGCCACGTTGCGCGCGAGCACCCGTTGCCTGGCGCCGAGGAGGACCAGGTTGACAGGATCCCCCGGATGGATATTCTCGGTGATCATCCCGATCTTTTCGATCGCCCGCTCGAAACGCGTGGACGTGCCGTCGCTGTGCGCCATGCTGAAAGAGGCGTCAAGCGCGATGACGACGCCCGCTCGGCTCTCACCGATGCCCGAGGGCACCTCTCCCGCGTCTTCCATGAACGGCTTCGCGAGAGCCACCACCAACAGCAGGATCACTAGACAGCGGAGGCAGAGCAAAAGGATGTCGCGCAAACGCAACTGCCGGGAGCGGACACGCACGTTGCGGTTCAAGAACTGCATCGCCGCCCAGTCGGTGCGCTTGACCTTCTGCCGGTTGAGCATGTGCGCGAGGATCGGCAGCGCCACCCCGAGCGCCCCTAACAGCAGCAGTGGATTTAAGAAGCTCATGGGCGGGCGGCGGCGGATCCGCCGTTGAGCATCGACTCGCGCTGGTGGAAGAATTCGCTCAGCACCGTATCGAGCGGCCGGGAG
>JAPKCG010000317.1 GCA_028823055.1 Sphingomonas bacterium | reverse complement strand
CCCCCCTACCCGCATGCCTCAAGCCGCTGCTTCCACCCGTCGTGGCAAGCCTTGCGCAGCGTCTGCAGGTTGCCCTCGTCCCAGAACAGCCGTGCATCGCCCCGATGCGGCACCTTGTGGTCGGCGACGAGTAGCGACGTGTCCGCCTCGATCAATCCGCACCCGCACTGGCAAGTGAATAAATCGCGCACCAGCACACGCCAGCGCAGCGCCTGCCACCGCGCGGTCTTGTACCACCGTCGCCAGGGCCGCTGGTCGCGCATCTGGTCGAAGGCCCGCCGATCGCCGCTGATCGCGCCGATCCTCGGCTTCAACCCCGAAACCCGCGGCGTTAGCCCTTTGAGCTTACCCACCGCGCATCACCCGAAAAGCCGACGGGCGCGCAGCCCGAAAGCCACACGCCCGTCGTGGAAGGTTCAAAGGGGAGAGAACGCCCGCCGGTTCGCGTCAAACGTCCCGCCGAACATACAGTGAAATACGCGCCTTACCCCCTCCGTGCCGAATTGTTTATTTCACACCTCCGCGCGCGGAGGGGTTGACGCTGCGGAGGCAAAGCGTTCCGCCATTTCGACGTCACGACCCTCACGCGTCAGCCGCGCCGCGATCCGCGTCACCGCCCGCGACCACCGCTTCGCCAGCGTGTCGGGGTGCCCGCCCCAGCCCAGCCGCCCCGCGATCCGTCGCCACGGCACCTGCGCCTCGTCCCCGCGATCCATGATCTGCAGCACGAGCCCCACCAGCTTGCGGTCGCGCGGCTCGACCCACTCGACCCAGCCGAACGCCTCTTCCATCCGGTCGACCTCGCCCGCGCGCAGGCCGGGCAGCCGGGGCCGCGCATCCTCATCGAACACCCCAGCCTGCCAGCCGAACCGCGTCCAGATATCCGCCTCGGTCAACCGCCCCCGCGCATAGATCGACGACGCTTGCGGCTCTTTCAGCCAGCGCGCCTCGGGATCGGGCAGTCGCCGCATGAACCCCCACGCCTCCACCAGCCGTTCGACGACCCCGTCGAACGTGATTGGTCCCATCATCCCGATAACGGGATGATCAATGGGAGGATGTGATGCAGTAAAATCAGTCACTTAACTATCCTTTGGGAAGGTGGGAGCGAATATGCGGGTCAACCCGCGCACGCGCCTGCGCGCACAGGTGACGGAAGGGTCGCGATCTGGCTCCCAAGCTCCCGCATCCTCCCGCAACCGCAGAAATCAGCGCTTCCCGAGCCGTCACGATCCTCCCATCATTGGGAGCGCGGGAGCATCAGGGCGGCAAATCGTCGTCGTCGTCGGGCACGCCTGCGCGCAACGGGCCGGGCCGCGCGGCGTCATGTTTCGGGGGTGGCAGCGGTGTCGTCACCGGCCTGCCATCATGGTCGACGAAGTCGTGCCGGTCGTAATTGGCGGCGATGTCGTCCCACACCATCGAACTGGATTTGCGCTTCTTGAACCGCTTCTTTTCCATTTGCGCCGCGAGATATTTGGGCGACCACGGCTTGCCCGTCGCGGGCAACAACTGTGCCCAGGTCTGCCACGCCGCGAACAGCTCGTGCAGCGCGGTCGACCCGATCGTCTCGCCCGGCATCCTGACGATGCACAGCGCCAGGAACTGCCCCAGGACATCGTTTTCGGCATGATAGGCCATCGTCGCCTCGCGCACCGCTTCCGGCACCGGCAAACCGTCGTCGAGATACCGGATCGCGCCACGCACCATCCGGTTGAGGATGCCGCTGCCCTCCGCCTTCAGTTTCGCGGTCAGCTGCGTGTCCTGTCGGTCGTCGGGAATGATGACGTCCCACGGGACCAGCTGCATGCGCCGCTGAATGCCGTGGTCGGTGCCGATCTTCGGTTTGTTATTCGCGCTGACCGTGACCTTGAATGTCACCGTCATTTCGAAGGGCGGCTTGAGCAGCTCGCGCACCGGCATCGGCTCGCTTCCCGTCATCGCCTTGATCAGTCCGTCGGAGAATTTCGACCCGTCTTCTGGTTCGCTCGCGCGCACCATCCGCCGTCCGGCGAGCGCCGCGAGATCGGGGGATGCGTCGGAGCCTTTACGATACTTGCCCTGGTCGATGAACGTCTCGATGCCGCACACACGGGCATAATCGCCCAGAATGTGCGCCTTGACGTCCATGTCGACCGATTTCCCGTTCGACCCCTCACCATAATAAAGCGCCATCTTCTGCGCGTTGGTCAGGCCGAGCGCGTTGTACCCGCCCCAGCAGTCGAGAAACTCGCGCATGTCCGCGCTTGGCTGCACCTCGGCAAGGAATGCGTCGTATCGCGGACACGTCGCAGCGGGCTCGAAGGCGACCGCCGCGATTTTCGTGATCCGGTCGGCGCGCCGCGCCTCGCGCAGCCGGAATTGCGCCGAATGACGTTCGCCGCGATCGTCGACGCCGGGGCCGCGAAACTCGATCGTCCCGTTCGCCACGTTCAGCATCATCGGATCGGCATCGAAATCGTCAGGCCGCGCCGAGAGCCGCGCTTCCGCCATCTTCGCGATGCATGCGATGTGCCCCGCCCCTTCGGACGTCCGGCCCCATTTGGCGATCGTCGCGCTGAACAGCACCGCGGGCGCACGCGCCGTCGCGGGCTTGGCGATCCGATCGAACTTGCCCTTTTGCTGCAGCTCATGCGCGCGCAGCTGCTCGGCATCGAACAATTCCATCGGCGGGACGGGGATGCCCGACGCTTCGATCAGCTTCGCCTCATCCTGGATCGTCCGCATCGTGTCCTGGATCGCGCGACCCATCAGGCTGACCGCCATGTCGCGATTCCACCGCCGCCCGTCCCACGCCAGCCAGCCCCATTGTTCGACGTACAGAAAATCGCCGCCATGCCGCTTCAGGAAGCGTTCGAGGTTGCCCAGATCGGTATGCGGCAGGAACGCGCACTCCCGCGTCAGCACGGGGTCATCCGCGCCCCCTGCCCCATTACCGCCGATGTTCGAACCCCAGCCTCCCGCGTGGGAGCTTGGCTCGCCATCATCAATCGATCCGGGGCGGGGGGCGGACGAGGCGGCGCGCGCTGGTCCGGCGCGGGAGGGCGCGCGTTCCCGGCGGGAACGGGAGGCGGACGCGATCTCGCTGAGATCGCGGGGGCTACTGATCCCGGCGGTCCAGCCGCTGTTCACCGTCGCCATCAGCGCCGCGTCGTCATCCTTGCCCGGATTGTCCCGCGCCGCCGATTCGACCGCGAGGCGCGCGAACCGTTCCTCGATCGCCCCCGCCGCCGCCAGGCTGGCGATCTTCAGAGCACTCGTGTTGAGCTGGGCGTTGCGACGCCCCGATGGCGCTTCCCGGATCGCCCGGCATTCGCCATCGAGCGCGGCGAGCGCATATTTGCGGACATCGTCGTCGACAGCTCGCTCGCGATCCGCCGGCGTCGCGCGGCGCGGTGCTGCAGGCGAAGCCGTTTCGATCCCGTCGATCGCCGCGATCTCCGCCTTGGTCGCGCGCAATCGCGTGATCAGCGCCGCCGGAGCCGCCTCGATCGCCGCGTCGTCGCGCCAGTCGCCCCGCCGCTCGATCCAGCGATATTCGCCCTCCGCCGATCCCGACAGCGATCCATCGAGGCACCGGCTGGGGGGGCCGATCACGTACCCGCCCAGCCCGCGCGCATCGACATGATCGGGCAGCACGCCGCGATTGCGCAACGGCGCGCCGCCATCGTCGGGCTGGCGATACCAGACATGCACGCCGCCCGACGGCGTCCGGCTCGTCAGCGTCACCGGCATCGCGCAACCCAGCTGCGCCTCGATATCTGCCTTCAGCTGATCGAGCGTCCATTCACGCTGCCCGACGACTTCGCCGGTGCCCGCGTCGACTTCCTCCTCGATGCGCGGATCGAAATCGATCACGATGCACCCGTTCACGCCGGTGGGCAGGCCGATCATCGCATCGGGGTGCTGCCCCCACCAGGCGCGAATGCGCTGCTCGTCGGTCGTCGCGTCCTTGAGCCCATTCCCCGTGTACGGCGCTTTCGCCTTCAGGATGACCGTCTCGCCCTTGCGATTGACATAGCTGTCATCGCGCTCGCGGCACGGAAACACCGGC
>JAPKCG010000316.1 GCA_028823055.1 Sphingomonas bacterium | reverse complement strand
GCCGCGCATACAGCCGAAGATCGCCCTGCCGAGGGACAGATCCTTTCCTTCTGGGGGGCACCTCAAGGTTTGTCATATGGACAGCGGCAGTCGGAACAAATGGTCAACAAAAGCCTGAGCGTTGCCGCAAAGTATATTAAGTTTCGTGGGTTTGTGAGGTTGGACGAGTTGGAAGTTACCGGATCACCTCTCGTGATGTTTCACCCGCGGAGCTCGTAGTAGACGATCTGCCATCCATTCTTGGGACCGCGCCACTGGGTGATCTGAAAGCTATGGGCTTGTGCAGACCCGTCCAGGACGCGGCTACTCCACCGTAGCGTTTCATCGTAACTGCTTCCGGACGATAACGCACCCGCTATGCGCCGAATGGGCAGCTTGGCGGGGAGCCTGCGGATGCGTCGGCCATCGTTGCCGACAAAGATAACGTCTTCGGCCACGCTTCGTCTTGGAACAGCCAACCAGTCGACCTGTTTGCCGGCCTGCTCCTGTCGCAAAACAGACGCGATCTCTTTCGCATCGCTAACGGCTTGGATTTGGAGCTGTTCATTGGTGAGTTTTGCCGAGCACTCAGGTTCGATCGCTTGTAAACTTTCTGCCGCTAATGCCTTCGATCCATCCCGACGATAGTCGTCGATTTCCCAGCGCCACCCCTCAGCACTGTTCCGCCAAAGCGTCTTATATGATCCAACTCGATTTCCGCCATCGTACAGCCCGCCGATAACAACTGCCGACCCGCTCGGATCACAGGACGGAAAGACAAGTTCGGGTCTGCGCTCGGCATGGCTCTCGACACTCATCATTGTGAGCCACCACCTTCGGCTACTCTCGGCTGCTTGCAACATGCTGGCCACAGATGGAGAGCGCGCGGTTTCGGGCGCATGTTGTATTGGCCAGGGGTCGCTTTGTGGACCGAAACTGTGGATCGGCGTGGAAAAGGGACCCCGGTAGCGGGGTGATCGGCGTCGAAAAGGGACCCCTCATCCCGGTGGTCTAGGCTGTTCGCTTGGCGGTGTGTCAGGCGGCGAGATCGGGATGCTGGTATTGGAGACGGTGTTGAGGATCCGGCGCGAGCACGCGTCGGGGAAGGCCATCAAGGCGATAGCGCGGGACTTGCACCTGTCGCGCAAGGTGGTGCGCAAGGCGATCCGGGCGCCGGAGGCGGACATGGGCTACCGGCGGGAGGTGCAGCCGCTGCCGAAGCTGGGGCCGTTTCAGGCGCGACTGGATGCGTTGCTGGAGGAAGACGAGGCACGACCGCGGCGCGAGAAGCTGCGCCTCACGCGCATCCACGACCTGCTGCTACGCGAGGGGTTCGACGGCTCGTACGACGCGGTGCGGCGTTATGCGGCTCGCTGGCGGCAGGCGCGGCGTCGCGATGTGATGGATGCGCCGGCGTTCATCCCGCTGCTGTTCCGGCCGGGCGAGGCGTATCAGTTCGACTGGAGCCATGAGGACGTCGAGATCTCGGGCAAGCCGATGCGTGTAAAGGTCGCGCATGTGCGGCTGTGCGCATCACGGGTGATGTATGTGCGCGCCTATCCCCGCGAGACACAGGAGATGCTGTTCGACGCGCATGCGCGGGCATTCGCCTTCTTCGGAGGCGTGCCGACGCGCGGCATCTACGACAACATGAAGACGGCGGTGACGAGCGTGTTCACGGGCAAGGAGCGGGTCTTCAACCGGCGCTTCCTGGTCATGGCCAACCATTACATGGTCGAGCCGACCGCCTGCTCACCGGCGTCGGGCTGGGAGAAGGGTCAGGTCGAGAACCAGGTGCAGACCGCGCGCGGCCGCTTCTTCCAGCCACGCCTGCGATTTACCAGCCTCGAGGAGCTGAACGGTTGGCTGGAGGCCGAGTGTCGGCGCTGGGCCGACATGCACCGGCATCCCGAGCGGAAGGAACTGACGGTCGCCCAGGCATGGGCAGCCGAACGGGCGGTGCTCCAGCCTGTTGTCGCGCCCTTCGACGGCTTCCACGAGAGCGAGCACGCGGTAAGCGGCACTTGCCTCATCAGCTTCGACCGCAACCGCTACTCCGTTTCTGCCCGGACGGTTCGGCGCGTTGTGCAGGTCCGTGCCTATGCCGACCGCATCCTCGTGCGCTGCGACGGTGAAGTCGTCGCCGACCATCCCCGGTTCTTTGGCCGGGACCGGACCATCTACGACCCGTGGCATTATCTGCCGGTGTTGGCGACCAAGCCGGGCGCCCTGCGCAACGGCGCACCGTTCCAGGGCTGGGAGTTGCCGCCTGCGCTGTCACGGCTGCGGCGCAAGCTCGGCGCCGGCGACGACGCCGACCGGCGGTTCGTGCGGGTGCTGGCGACAGTGCTCGATGACGGGCTCGAGGCGGTGGAAGCGGCCGTGCGCGAAGCATTGCTGGCCGGCACCGCCAGCGACGACGTCATCGTCAACATCCTGGCCCGCAGGCGAGAACCGCCACGACCGCTAACCATTGTCACCCCCGAGGACCTGGCGCTGCGCCATCCGCCCCGCGCCGACTGCAACCGCTATGACAGCCTGCGAGGTCTCCATGCAGCGGCATGAGATGATGACGGCCATGACCGAGTTGGGGCTGAAGGGCATGGCTGGCGCCTTCGACGAGGCGGTCACCACCGGTCTCCAGCGCAAGCGCACGACCATGGAGGTCCTGACCGACCTGCTGCGTGCCGAGGCGACGCACCGCCATGCAGCGTCGGTCCGTTACCGGATGTCGGCCGCCAGGTTGCCCGCGGTGAAGGACCTCGACGCCTTCGTCTTCGATGACACCCCCATCAACGAGGGACTGGTGCGCTCGCTATACAGCGGCTCGTTTCTTCCGGGCCGGCGCAACGTCGTGCTTGTCGGTGGGACGGGCACAGGCAAGACGCACCTCGCCACCGCCATCACCACCAATGTGGTACGGGCCGGCGCCCGGGGGCGCTACTTCAACACGGTGGACCTGGTGAACCGGCTTGAGGAGGAAACGCGTCTTGGCAAGGCCGGCACGCTGGCAGCCCAGCTCTCCCGGCTCGATCTGGTGGTGCTCGACGAGCTTGGCTACCTGCCGTTCGCCCGCTCGGGCGGCCAACTGCTCTTCCACCTCGTCAGCAAGCTCTACGAGCAGACCTCGGTCATCGTCACGACGAACCTCGCCTTTGGCGAGTGGCCGACCGTCTTTGGCGACCCCAAGATGACCACCGCGCTGCTCGACCGCATTACCCACCATTGCGACATCGTCGAAACGGGCAATGACAGCTGGCGCTTCAAGCACCGCAGTTGACGCCCAGGACCACCGGCAGAGAACGCTTCGCGCTGGTTGCGCCTCCGGTCGGGCTACGCCCGCCCTACGCCGCAACCAGCGCGAACAAAGCGCCCGTCATACCCGTCACGCTGCTCGACGAAGGGGGTCCCTTTTGCACGCCGATAGGGGGTCCTTTTTGGACGCCGATTGACAATCTCCGGGCGCGGCATGGCGAGCGGCCATCACGATAGCCGCTCGCATTCGGTTCCGGTCAGGCAAGCGATGTTCGATCGGCCTCGGCGGATCGCTGCACTCGAACCAGTCCATAGCGAATGGATACGATGCAGATGGCATCTCAGGGTGGACGGGCCACCCTTCAAGATTAGTGACGTGTCGACGGTGAAGGCGGCAGTGTCTGCGTTCAATTCGAGAGACCCGGGTAATAGGTGTCGATCGTCTCCAGAAGGAATCATTTCACTATGGGAATTGCGAGTATACATCCGCTGTTCGACGCTGTCTTCGAGGGCGCATCACTCGCCGCGAGTGTCGGATCATGAGCGGTCGGCTGGCTGGACGGCGCTTCATCGTCACGGGGGCCGCCTCGGGTATCGGACGCGCGACGGCCGAACTGTTCGCCCGGGAAGGCGCAAGGCTTGCGCTCATCGACCGTACGGCTGACGGCGTGCAGGCGGTGGCGGATGCGGTGTCTGCAGTGGCATTCGCTGCGGACATCGCGGATCGCAAGGCGGTGATCCGATGCGTCGCGGACGCCGTCGTCGCAATGGACGGCCTCGATGGCGTCGTCAATGTCGCCGGGATCCACCGCCTCAGGCTGATCGAGGACGCTACCGATGAGGATTGGGAT
>JAPKCG010000315.1 GCA_028823055.1 Sphingomonas bacterium | reverse complement strand
ATCGTGGCGGACGATAGTGCCGCGACGATTTCCTTGCGCGGGCGGCCACGGCGGCGCGGTGCGGGCGCTTCATCATCGTTCGACGGCGCTGTATTCTCAGGTGAGGTCGACGCAGCGTGCTCGACCGGACCGACGTCCTCCCGCTCGGTCCGCAGGGCGCGTTCGCGGCGGGGCCGCTGGGGTCGCTCGTTCGAATCGCCCTCGCCGCGCACGTTATTGTCACGCGCGTTATTGTCACGCGCGTTGTCACGCGGAGTGTCGTCGCGATCACGCCGCTGACTGCGGGTATCGCGGTCGTTGTCGCGGTCACGTCCTGAATCACGACCGCCATCGCGATTGCCGCGGTTCGAATCGCGCTCGCTGTCCCGGCCAGTATCGCGGCCGTTGTCGCGATTGCCGCGATCGTCACGACCGTTCTGCTCGCCCGACCGCGTGGGCTCGCCTTCATTATTGTCGTCGTCGTCGTCGCCATTGAGATCGAACGGCTGTTGACGACGCGGCTGGTGATTGTCCTCGGTCCGGCTGCGGGTATCGGCAAGGACCCGGAAATAATGATCCGCGAACTGCAGATAATATTCGATGTTGACGCGGTCGCCGCTCATCTGCGCGTCACGCGCGAGATTCTTGTACTTCTCGTACAGCTGGTTCGCGTTGCCGCGCGCGCGGCTGTCGATACGGTTCGCGCTGTCGGTGCGACCGCCGCCGCCGCCGCCGCCCTGGCGCGGGTTATTATTATTGCCACCCCGGCCGCGACGGCGACCGTTCTGCCGATTGTTGATCAAGCCATTGTCCTTGCCATCAAAACCAAAACTGGCCTTGCTCCCGGTTATACGGTGCAAACCCCCGGGGGTCGGGACGAGTGAACCAGTCGACGGCTACCCGGTTCGACCTGTGTCACGGCCGCCGGACTGCAGCGACGTCATGACGCGGGGGATGCGGGTCACCGCCCAATTCAACCCAAATTGCTGAAAACGCGTGCCCCGGCCCTGTCCTTAGCGGGCGGAGTAGCTGTTCCACAAGCGAAATCTCAAGTCGCGCCGTTCGTTGCTCAGGCCGTAGCGAGCAGGCAGCGGTCACGCCCGCCCAAATCGCGGTGCAAGGCAACCCGCAACCCCACCGCCTCGATCATCGCACCGACCGCGGCCGCCTGGGTGTGGCCGATCTCGATCGCCGCCGCGCCGCCGGGTGCGATCAGTCGGGGCAGATCGGGAATGATCGCACGATACGCATCGAGCCCATCGGCGCCTGCGAACAAGGCCTCGGCGGGTTCATACGCCACGACTTCGCGCCCCAGAATTTCGTCGGTCGCGATATAGGGCGGGTTGGCGAGGATCAGGTCGAACCGCGTCTCGACCCCCGCCGCCCAGTCGCCCGTCCGCCAATCGACCCGCGCCGCCATGCCGAGCGCCGCCGCGTTGCGCCGCGCATAATCGAGCGCCGCCGCCGACCGGTCGATGCCCACACCGCTCGCCTCCCGCCATTCGTCGAGCGCGGCGAGCAACAACGTGCCCGGCCCGGTGCCAAGGTCGAGGATCGTCGCGGGCGGGCGAACCGCGAAATGCTCCCGCACCGCCTCGATCAGTATCTCACTATCGGCGCGCGGCACCAGCACGCCGGGTCCGACCGCCAGGTCGATGCTCCAGAAACCGCGCTCGCCGACGATATAGGCGACGGGTTCGGCGGCGGCGCGCCGTTCGACCAGCGCGGCGAACCCCGGTGGCGCTGCGCGGTCGAGATCGAGCATCAGCGCGTTGCGATCGATCCCCAGCGCATGCGCCATCAACAGTTCGGCATCGAACCGGGGTGTCGCGGAAAAGGAAAATCGCGCGACGGCATCCGCCAGCGCGTGACGCACCGAACCTTCAGGCGGCTCCATCGAGCGACGCGAGCCGTTCGGCCTCGTCCTCCGCTATCAGCGCGCCGAGCAATTCGCCCATATCGCCCGCCAGAATCTCGGGCAGCCGGTGCAGCGTCAGATTGATGCGGTGATCGGTCACGCGGCCTTGCGGGAAATTATACGTGCGGATGCGTTCCGACCGGTCGCCCGATCCGACCATCGATTTGCGCGCGCCCGCGCGTTCGTTGTGCAGCCGGTCGCGTTCGGCCTCGTACAGTCGGGTGCGCAGCACGCGCATCGCCTTGGCCTTGTTCTTGTGCTGCGACTTTTCATCCTGCTGAATCACTGTCAGCCCGGTCGGGATATGGACGATCCGCACCGCCGAATCGGTCGTGTTCACCGACTGCCCGCCCGGCCCCGACGACCGATAGATATCGATCCTGAGGTCCTTGTCGTCGATCTTGACGTCGACCTCCTCGGCCTCGGGCAGCACCGCCACGGTGGCGGCGGAGGTATGGATACGCCCGCCCGCCTCGGTCACCGGCACGCGCTGGACGCGGTGAACGCCGCTTTCGAATTTCAGTTTGGCGAAGACGCCCTGCCCGGTGACGCTGGCGACGACTTCCTTGTAACCGCCCGCATCGCTGTCCGATGCGCCGATCAACTCGACGCGCCAGCCCTGCCCCTCGGCATAACGCTGGTACATCCGGAACAGGTCGCCCGCGAACAGCGCCGCCTCGTCGCCGCCGGTCCCCGCGCGCACTTCGAGCATCGCGGATCGTTCGTCGGCGGCATCGCGCGGCAAGAGCGCGAGCGCGAGATGCCGGTTCGCCCCCTCCAGCGCGTCGCGATTGTCGCGCAATTCCTCTTCCGCCATCGCGCGCAATTCGTCATCGGCGTCGCGCGTCATCACCTGCAGGCTGTCCGCCTCCGCGCGCAGCCGCCGCACCAGCGCCGCCGCCTGCGCGACGGGTTCGAGCTCGGCATATTCCTTCGACACCGCGACGAAGCGATCCGACGGCAACTCCCCCGTCGCCATCAACGCCTGAAGCTCGTCACGCCGCGCCTCGATCTGCGCGATCCGTTCGGGGGAGATGGCGGTCATCAATCCGATCCAAGCCGCAGAATAAAATCCGCCGACTGGTGGCTTGTCCGGCTACCATTGTCTCTCGCCAACGGGGAAACAGAATACCGCGACCCCAACGAGTTTCTTATCAATTCAACCGTCGCCACCCACCCCTCAGGCCCGGGATCTGGCGACAGCCTAAGAATTAAAGCACCATCCTCAGATCGCACGTTGATCTTAGTGATCGCTTCCGACTTTTTGGCAAAGTTGAAGCTCGCTTTACCGGTTGGTCGGAATCCATCGGCGACAGAATGACCGGCACGTCGCAACAGCGAACAAAGCCGTGGCATTGCGGCCAGCGCAGCCTCGTCCTCCGGGATGAAAACCCATTCAGGCTGTGGGTCAACCTGCTCCTCGACCAGCATCGCCAACCGCTCGACCCCCGCGGCCCAGCCGACCCCCGGCGTCGCGGGGCCACCCAGGCTCTCGATCAACCCGTCATAGCGCCCGCCCGCCAGCACGGTGCCCTGTGCGCCCAGTCGATCGGTGACGAATTCGAACGCGGTATGGCGGTAATAATCGAGGCCGCGCACCAGCCGCGCGTTGCGTTCCCATGCGACCCCCGCCGCATCGAGCCCCGCGGTCACCGCATCGAAAAACGCGTGCGCGTCGGGGGTCAGATACGCATCGATATCGGGCGCCGCGTCGGCGATCGGGCGGTCGCGCGGGTCCTTCGAATCAAGGATTCGCATCGGGTTCTTGTCGAGCCTGGTCTGGCTGTCCTCGGACAATTCCCCCCGATGCGCCTCGAAATGCGCGACCAGCGCGTCGCGCCACGCATCGCGCGTCTCGGCGTCGCCCAGCGTGTTGAGCTGCAACGTCACGCCGTCCGCGATGCCCAGTTCGTGGATCAGTTGATCCGCCATCACGAGCAGTTCGACGTCGGCAGCGGCTTCGGGCGCGCCGATCACTTCCGCATCGATCTGGTGAAACTGGCGATATCGGCCCTTTTGCGGGCGTTCGTAGCGGAACACCGGGCCGCTCGTCGTGATCTTCAGCGGCGCATATTGCTGCCACCCCTCGGTCAGATAGGCGCGGGCGATGCCGGCGGTGAATTCGGGGCGCAAGGTGAGCGAATCGCCGCCGCGATCGGGGAAACTGTACATTTCCTTCGACACGACATCGGTCGTCTCGCCGAT
>JAPKCG010000314.1 GCA_028823055.1 Sphingomonas bacterium | reverse complement strand
AGAAGGTGGAGACCACCTCGCTGAACACGCCGAACATCGGCAGGATCAGGATATAGACCTCCGGATGGCCCCAGATCCAGATCAGGTTGACGTACATCATCGGGTTGCCGCCCAGCGTGTTCGTAAAGAACGACATATCGGCATAACGATCGAGGCTGAGCAGCGCGAGGACCGCGGTCAAAACGGGGAACGCCGCGACGATCAGGATGTTGGTGCACAGCGCGGTCCAGCAGAAGATCGGCATCTTCATCATCGACATGCCGGGCGCGCGCATCTTGACGATCGTCGCGATCAGGTTGACGCCGGATAACAGCGTGCCGACGCCCGCGATCTGCAACGACCAGATGTAATAATCGACGCCGACGCCGGGGCTGGCGAGGATGCCCGACAGCGGCGGCATGGCGAGCCAGCCGGTCTGAGAAAATTCGCCGACGAACAGGCTCATCATCACGATCGCCGCACCTGCCGCGGTCATCCAGAAGCTGAAATTGTTGAGGAAGGGGAAACTGACGTCGCGCGCGCCGATCTGGAGCGGGACGACATAGTTCATAAGCCCCGTCACGATCGGCATCGCGACGAAGAAGATCATGATGACGCCGTGCGCGGTGAACACCTGATCATAATGATGCGCGTTGAGATACCCCTCGGACCCGCCGAACGCCATCGCCTGTTGCAGGCGCATCATGATCGCGTCGGAAAACCCGCGCAGCAGCATGATGATGCCCAGGAACATATACATGATCCCGATCCGCTTGTGATCGACGGTGGTGAACCATTCCTTCCAGAGATAGCCCCAGAGTTTGAAATAGGTCAGCGCCGCGAGCAGCGCCGCACCGCCGAGCGCGACGACGACGAAGGTGCCGACGACGATCGGTTCGTGGAGCGGCAGCGATTCGAGCGTGAAGCGCCCGAACAGGGGGCTGACGTTCAGGGGCGACAAGGGTGACATAGGGCTGGCCATCTTAAAGGGGGCGCTTGTTAGGGACGCGGTCGGTCGAAGGCGCGGAAGGGCCACGCTGCTCGATATCGGCGGGTTTGGTGGGCGGCGGGCCGCCCGCGTTCCGCGTCGTCAACGGCGATCGAGGACGCTCGCGCATCGTCATCGCGTGACCCGCCTCGTCGGTCATCGCCGACGGATCGGCCATGTCCATCTTCATCATCTCGCTCATGCAGACGGATCCGGGGACGACGCAGTGGTTGACCACCGCCTTGAACAGGCCGGGGTCGACGGTGCCGAAGCGCATGACAGGTGCCTTTTCAGTCGGCTTTTCGAGGACGAGATAATTGGCGCGGGTCAGCTGGATCGGCGATGCCTTGTTGAGCGCGACCCATTTGGCGAACGCCGCCTCGTCCATGCCGTAAAAGCGGAAACGCATGTGGCTGAAGCCCGCGCCGCTATAGTTGGACGAGAAACCTTCGTAATCGCCCGCCTTGTTGATGACCGCGTGAAGCTGCGTTTCCATCGACGGCATCGTATAGATCATGCCCGCCAGTGTGGGCACGTAGAAGGCGTTCATCACACTTGATGACGTCAGGCGAAAATGGATCGGCCGGTCGACGGGCGCGGCGAGTTGGTTGACCGTCGCAAAGCCATATTCGGGATAGATGAACAGCCATTTCCAGTCGAGCGCGACCACCTCGACCTCAAGCGGCTTGGCCGATGCGGGGACGGGTTTGCCCTTCGCGATCCGTTCGATCGGACGGTAGGGATCGAGCAGATGCGTGCCCGTCCACGTCACCGCCCCCAGACAGATGATGATAAGCAGGGGGGCGGACCAGATGACGAGTTCGAGCTGGGTCGAATGGTCCCAATCGGGCTCGTATCGCGCATCCTTGTTCGACGCGCGATATTTCCATGCGAACAGGCCGACCAGCGCGATCACCGGCACGACGATCAGCAGCATGAGGATCGTCGCGAAAACCACCAGATTGCGCTGCTGCAATGCAACATCGCCCATCGGATTCATCACGACCATATCGCAGCCGCCGAGCAATAGCGTCAGCGCGACTGGCGGGATGGCGATGGTAAAGCGGCGAATCGCTCTCAAGGGTAAACCGTTCATGGGCATATCGCTGCCTTAGCTGCTGATGCTGCGCCGCGACATTGGACATTTTGTCCAATGTCATCCTGGCGGTATATGGGGCATGGAGTGACGATAAGCGTTTCCTCCGAGTGCTGGCTCTGTCCGCCCGGCTCAGAAAGATCGAACCGATGCCAGAAAGATCGAACCGATGACCGCCCAGACTGCCTCGATTCCCGCCCCAATCCCTGCCTCCGCGTCGGACACCGCCGAACGTGACGCGCGCGCGATCAACGCGCGCCATAGCGGCGTCGCCCCGGGCGAGATCGCGATCGGCGTCATTATCGGGCGAACATCGGAATTTTTCGACTTTTTCGTTTATGCGATCGCCTCGGTGCTCGTCTTTCCGCAGTTGGTGTTTCCCTATGTCGATCGGCTGACGGGGACATTCTATTCCTTCGCGATTTTTGCGCTCGCATTTATCGCGCGGCCGATCGGGTCGCTGATCTTTCTGCGTGTCGATGCGATATTGGGCCGGGGCACGAAGCTGACGATTGCGCTCTTCCTGCTCGGCGGATCGACCGCAGCGGTCGCGTTTCTACCGGGATACGAGACGATCGGCGCATGGGCCGCGATCTTGTTGTCGGTATTTCGCATCGGGCAGGGGATCGCGCTTGGTGGCGCGTGGGACGGCCTTGCCTCGCTGCTCGCGCTCAACGCGCCCGAGGGGCGACGGGGCTGGTATGCGATGATCCCGCAGCTGGGCGCCCCGCTCGGCCTGATCGTGGCGAGCGGGCTGTTCGCGTTCTTTCTTACCGTGTTGTCGCCCACCGATTTTCTCGAATGGGGCTGGCGCTATCCGTTCTTCGTCGCCTTTGCGATCAACGTCGTCGCGCTGTTCGCGCGTCTGCGGATGGTGTCGACGCCCGATTATACCGCATTGTTCGAGAGCAAGGATCTGGAGCCCAGCCGTGTCATCGATACGTTACGGAGCGACTGGCGCAATATCGTCATCGGTGCGTTCGCGCCGTTGGCGAGCTTTGCGCTGTTCCACATGGTGACGGTGTTTCCGTTGTCGTGGGTCGCGCTGTTCACGCCCGAAAAACCCGCGCGTTTTCTGATTATCGAGATCATCGGAGGGGTCGTCGGACTATTCTCGGTCGTCGCGTCCGGGTATCTCGCCGATCGGATCGGGCGCCGTTATCTGCTCGGGGTATCGGCGGCTGGCATCGCCGCGTTCAGCGGGTTCGCACCGCAGCTGCTCAATGGTGGCGACGTTGGCGAAGTCGTGTTCATGGTGACGGGCTTTATCCTGCTGGGCATCGCGTTCGGCCAGTCGTCCGGTGCGGTGGCGGCCAATTTCGCGACCGCCCGGCGCTACACAGGCGCCGCGCTGACGTCTGACCTGGCCTGGCTGTTCGGCGCGGGGTTCGCGCCGCTGGTGGCGCTGGTGCTTGCGAGCAATTTCGGGCTGCTCGCGGCGGGAGCCTATCTGCTGTCGGGCGCGCTCGCGACTCTGGCGGCGCTGGGCATCAACAAGGAATTGGGGCGTCGCCTTTCCTGAGCCTTGACGCTCGACGGGACAGCGTTTGGCCGACGGGCGCAACAGCGCGGCATTAGCTTCGATCAAGACGATTAGCGGGATTGGAAGCCATTGTTGCGGAGCCATTTGAGGCTGCAAGTCGTTGGGTAAATTCTGATAATTTACATAAGGATGCCATAGAATGGCCAATTCCAGCCACGACATCAGCACGCTCAACGGGCTCATCGCGACGACGATCGACAGTGTGGAGGGTTACACCGACGCCGCCAAGGACATCGAAAATGCGCGCCTGGGTCAGACGTTCACATCGCGCGCGCAGGAACGCCGGACGGTCGCCACTTCGCTCCAGTCGGAAGTGTCGCGTCTCGGTGGCAATCCAGAGGACGACGGCACGGTACTGGCCGGTGCGCATCGCGTGTTCCTCGACCTCAAGGCGGCGGTGACCGGTAAAGACGACAAGGCGATCGTCAACGAAGTCGAGCGCGGCGAGGATCATATCAAGGCGAAATTCGAAGACGCGATGAAGGATGACGATCTGTCGCCGGAGACGCGTTCGG
>JAPKCG010000313.1 GCA_028823055.1 Sphingomonas bacterium | reverse complement strand
AATCGACGCCGCGCCGAGCGCGACCTTTGCCTGAAAGGAGTTTAACCATGACCGATCCGGATACCTGCCCGATCGAGATCAACCCCGATCCGACTGCAGCGCAGCTCGCGATCCTGCTGCGATACGCCATCACGAGCCTTGGCGGCTACGCGGCTGGTAAGGGCTGGGTCGATGGTGACCTCGTCCAGATAATCGCGTCGCTGTCGATGATGGCGGCACCGATGCTTTATGCGGCTTGGCGCTCCCACCAGGAGAAGGCTGCGCTGGTGACGATCGCCGAGGCCGCGCCGAATAGCGTGGCCGTGCTGAAGGTGCGTGCCGATAAGAGTCCGCCAGCGTGAGCGTCGCGGTGCTGCTCCGCCTCGCCGCCTCGATCGGCGTGCCTGACAGGTTCCGGCGTATTGCCGCGATCGGCTTCGCCGCGCTCTTCACGATGCTCATCTGCGCCCTGCTCTATTTCGGTGTGCAGCGCGCGATCGGCCATCACGACGACACCATCCGCAAGCTCGATCGCGCTGGCGGCATCGCTGCCAGTGCACAGGCCGACCGCGTCGCCGGGGCCGCGAAGGATGCCCGCGACGACGAATTTCGCTCCCACCAATCGAACCTTGAGGATCTGATCGATGCGTCTCCCCCTGATAACGGCACTGCTCTCGACAGCCTGTCTCGCGGCATGCGGCGGTGACGATCCGCGCCCGGTCCTGACACCAGACCCGGCGAAGCTTGCACAGTGTCAGCGCGTGTTTCCGGCGTTCCCACAACTCCCGCCGCTCGCGCCGTTCAAGCTGTCCGATGGCCGCGTGGTCGTCCTGTTCGACCAGGTCCGCACGCGCGACACGATCACCGCCCGCTATGTCGTGAAGGACGCGATGCGCGCGTGGCAGAGTTGCGAATCGCCGGTCGCCTATGTCGAGGACTGGGACGCCGCGGTGACCAAGCCCGCGCGCTGATCCCCGCCACGACCGCTAGCGAATTTCGAACTTTCAACCTCCCGATGGAGATCATGACCATGACGACCCTCTTGCGATGGGCAAGCGCGATTGCGCTTGCCCTCATCCCCGCGTTTGCGTCAGCGCAGACCGGCACATCCATCCAGTTTCCCGCTGGCTGGGCTCCGGGGACATCGATCTGCGTGAAGCAGCCGGATGGCTCATGCTCGCCGGTCAGCAGTGCAAACCCATTGCCGGTCACGGGCGGGGCTGGTGGCGGGTCGACCCCGACCGGCACGGCGGGTAGCCCGAACGCTTCAGTCGTTACGGTGCAGGGGATCAACAACGGCACGCCGCAGAACATCAACATCGCCCAGATTGGCGGAGTTGCCGCCAGCCCAAATGCGGTTCAGCCGGTCAGCAGCGCGCAATTTCCCGCAGCGCTTGGCCTGACCAATCAGGCGGGTTCGCTTCCCGTCGCGCTTGCTAGCGACGGGCCAATTGGGCTGCGCACCGACGCGGCGGCAACCACGACCGATGCGACATCGACCAGCGTTATCGCACAGCTTAAACAACAGGTGGTAAAGCAGAACGCAGTGGTCGCCGCGCTCGGCGGCGTGGTAACCTCGGGCTGCGCCTACAATTCGACGCCCCCGACGATGGCGAACGGCGCGGCTGGCGCAGTTCAATGCACCTCGACGGGTTTCCCCCTCGTCGCGATTGGTAATTCGTCGGGCGGCTACGCCACGGTAGCGACGATCAGCAGCGATACGAACGGTTCTGCACCGGGACTATCCACTAATGGGCGCAATCTGACTTGGTCCGGGTCGACCTGGGCGAGGCAGGCTGGTGACGCGAGCGGCACCTTCTCGCCGCTATCAGCGACCAGCAATCCCGCTGTCGCACTTAGCCCTAGTGTCAGCGGGTCGGCCGAAAGCTCACGTGTTCTCAAAACCGCTTCAGGAAATTTCTATCGCGCCTCGATCACGACTGCGGGCGCGGCGGGGTATCTCATGGCGTTCGACGCAGCCACTGTCCCGAGCGACGGCGCAGTATCGCCGAGGATATGCCGAGCCGTTGCGGCGAACACAACGCTTGACGTTGCTTTCAACATCCCGGTCAGTTTTAACAGTGGATGGGTGCTCGTCTTCTCGTCGACCGGATGTTTCACGAAGACGGCTAGCGCGACTGCCTATTTCGAAGGCTATTACCGGTGATCCGCTGGCCTCTCTTTCTCATTGCCGTGCTGCTGTCGTCACCCGCATTCGCGCAGGCTGCGCTTCCGATGGGGATAGTGGCTGACTGGGCGGCTTCCCCGAAGCTACGCTGGTCCCCGCCCGCGCTGGTCAACCCTACGACGATCGTTCTGTCGGGTACCCCGGGGGTTAAGACGCTGAACGCCAACACCGACTATATCCTGCAATGTTCTGGCGAACTTTCGGGCGAGTTGACGATTCAATATGGGCGCAACGTCACGTTGATTGGGTGTCACATCAACGGTCGCTTGAACGTCAAATATTCGACCGGCATTTTCTATGGCGAAGGACTGTGGATCACGCCTCCTGCGCAGACTGATGGCATCAGTTCGGCTGGAAATGTAACGAGCACAGGGATAATCGTGCTGCAGAATGTCCGAATAGATGGACTTGAGGGCGCGAATACCGCGCCGCTGTATAATCACACTGACTGCTGGCAGGGGCATGGCGTTCAGACTGGTTTACGGATCGACCGCATGACCTGCGGCAACAATTATCAAGGCCTTTTGCTCGATGGACAGTCGGCGATTGGCTTCGTCGAATTGAGCCGCGTCAATCTGTACGATCCAGGTCCGGCCAATGCCGATGGCGGCAATCCCAGCGCTGGGTTCTGGTGGTTATCAAGCGATCAGAACAACGCGACCAAGGGCAATGTGCCCTTTCGTCAGGAATGTTGGCGCTGCTACGTTCGGGTCCGAACCGGGTTCAATTTTTCGGGCAAGGGCTATTATCCGTTTGCCGGCATAACTGTCGGCGGAGTCAGTGTCGCGCCTTACACCACCGATGCCGGTGTCTCGATGTGCTGGACTGCACCAATGCAGCTGCGCGGTGAGCGTCGAAAGGATGGAACCTGCTCTACCGTAACGGCAGGCGATCCGCCGGACGGCGATTTTGTTCCACTGGCGACGGTCGACGGAACGTACGTTTCCCCAGGTTATCTAAAATGATCATTTGGTTGTACCCTTGCCAAAGCCTGCCATCGCGATTGATAGTGCAGGGGCCAGCTCATCAAGTGCAAACATCAGGTTGCGCCGGACGAGAATTCTTGCCTTGCCCCAAAAAAGGGCAACGTCGTCCGGATAAGGGTTCACAATCGGTGTCGCCCCAAACCTAATTGATGGAGGTGCACCCCAAATCATCGCAAAGCCTAGATGTCCGTAGCCGCTGGCGTCCGAGATTACTTTGTTTTTGCTAGTTATGTGGCAAGCAGCGGCTCGGGCGTGGTTGATTAGCGACGTAATATCCCCTTCTTTGCCAACGCTCATGATATCGGGACCTGTGGCCGTGATACGGTGTCCGTGCGCATTCAAAATCATCAGTGCATCGTTTAAATCGACCAGCAATCTGGTTGCGATCGCATTGTAAATTGCGATCGGTGAATCGCGTTCATTGAATATTCCAGTTTCTACCAGATCCCGCGCGGCAGTAACCGCAGAGTAAAGATGCCAACGTGATTCGTCAGTAAACTCAACGTGCATAAACTAAATCGTATTCATCACCTTGAAATTCATCAAGGCCCTAAATTTCCGAGCGGCGCAGATCGCAATTCGATATCGTCGGGGCAATCATCCCCCTGATCAGTGCAGACCTCAATCGATAGGCGAATCCCGAAAGGCTCGAACGCCTCGGCGGTGACCATCTGGCCGGTCAGCAATCGGTCGAGCAGATGCGGCAACGCCTTCGGGACGAGGACCGAGCGTTGATGGATTCGCCAGAGCTTTCCCTCAATAGTGATGCAGAAGCGTTCGGGAAGGTACAGCTCACGCGCCATTACACCGCTGGGGTCCACGGATCCCGTGCGCCGAGCTCGCGCTCGTCGACCTCTAGATAGATGGCGAGGCGGCGGCGATCGTCGTCATCGAGGCGCTTCGGCGAGCCGCGTTCGATGTGCTGCTGCACGTAGGTGACGTTCCGGCCGAGGATCGCGGACAGATGCGCGAGGCTGTG
>JAPKCG010000312.1 GCA_028823055.1 Sphingomonas bacterium | reverse complement strand
GCGACCATTCTGAATGCCTAACCGACCACAACGTGATCGGTGCCTAGAATGCCCGCGGCGCTCCGGCGTGCTCCTCGGCGTCGATGAGTTCCTGGAAGCCCGCCATGAGGTTCTCGAGATCCTCCTCCGGCGCTTGGTCGACCCAGTGCGCCTGGTGGCCCTCGTCGAGCCGGCTGAGTCTGTCCCAGGCCTCCGACGGGACCATGACGATCTTCCGCTTCCCGCGCTTCCTCAGGCCCACCGGCTCGCTCAGCGCGCGGTCGAGGATGTCGCCCGAGCTGCGGTTCAGGTCGGAGAACGTGAACTCCCTCATGGCATAGCTCCTGAACGCATAACATTCGTACCCTTTCCCGCCCCAGGGGGGCGGGCTGGTCAATGCGGAAGCCACCACCATGTCGCCATGCGTGTCACATCAAACAAAGTTGCTCGCTCTTTAAGTTGCGAGCAACAAAGCCGCTGCTATGACCCATCCATGGGAATTTTCCTCCGCCTCGCGCTGCTTGCCGCCCTGCTACTTGGGTCGATGAGTCACGCCGCGGCCGTGGTCGAGGCGGTCGAAAGTCCCTGCCAGATGGCGGAGCGGCTTTCATTGGATCCGCTCTATGGAGCGGGCACTTCGGACGGCCCGGCGCCAGCGACGACGCAGGAGGCGAGTTCGGCCCACGCCCTCCACTGCAAACTTCCTGCAATGCAGG
The DNA here is from genome assembly GCA_028823055.1 of Sphingomonas bacterium. Lineage (GTDB taxonomy): Bacteria > Pseudomonadota > Alphaproteobacteria > Sphingomonadales > Sphingomonadaceae > Sphingomonas. The sequence continues at coordinate 3,448 of JAPKCG010000312.1, read as the reverse complement.
TCGTGGGGCCGTTTGTGGAGAGCCCTCGCAGAGCCGTGCTCCCCCTTCCGCGGTCGATCGAGTTGGGCTCCGGAGGCTCCCCCGGCCGGATCGAGCGTCCACCCATCTCGTAGTTACTAGACAACAGCACTGAGCCGAAAGCTTTTGTAGCGCGGCAGCTCGAATTCATCGCTCCCGCGCCGCTCTCGCATCCGTGCTTTTAAGGCCGGTTCACGCGCTCGCCGTGCCGCGTTTGCGCGCATGAGCGAACCGATCCAAGAACCCGATGAGAACTCGACGGCCTCTCGGGCCACGCCTATTTCAAGGAGAAGACATGATCGACGCCAAGACGCGCCGCCCCCCGGCAATCACCCATCTATCGTGCGATTCGGCAAGCCGGGATGGAGCGACCGGCATGGACCGTCGCGCATTCATTGCGGTAATGGCGAGCGTTGCGCTCACGGGCTGCGTCTCCACGCAGGAGCCGACACGTGTCGTTCCGATTAAGCCTCCAGAGCCCAAGCCCGTACTCCCCGCGATGTACCGGGCGATGCCCAATGAGCGCTTTCCGATCCCGGCGGTCGACGTTAGCAATCTCGATCGACGGCTCTGGCGGCAAGTCGTCGACTACCCCACCACCGAGCGGGTCGGAACGCTCGTTGTCGATACGCCCGCCAAGTACCTCTACCTCGTGATGGAAGAAGGAACGGCGATGCGCTACGGGATCGGCGTCGGTCGCGGCGGCTTCTCCTGGTCAGGGCGGGCGACGATCGCCTATAAGCGCAAATGGCCGACATGGACGCCTCCGGCCGAGATGATCAAGCGTGAACCCGAACTCGCGCCATACAGTGCGGCGAACGGTGGAATGCCACCGTCCCTCGACAACCCACTCGGGGCCAGGGCGCTCTACATCTTTCAGGATGGGCGCGATACGCTCTACCGCTTGCATGGTACAAATCAGGCTTGGTCGATCGGAAAAGCGGTTTCCTCTGGTTGCATTCGCCTCCTGAATCAGGATGTCATCGACCTGTACGGACGGGTCCCGGACGGAACCCCTATCCGAGTAATTCCGGATCCAGCGACCGCTATGTCTGCCTAACAGCGGGTGACCGAGCGCCATCGAGTCTGGCGGACTCCCTCACAAGTTCGAGCGTTCGCCGTTTAGGACCGGGCCGGAGTTTGGACCCGATCTCCGATCTTCGGACGGTCCGGCCATCCAAACGATGTGCCGATAAGTCCTGCCATACAATTGCGTAAGCGGACGAGCATCGCGGTCGCTGAGCCACGGCTGTCGTGATCATCGAATATCGGTGGTCCGCCAAACACCCACCGCCGTCGTCGGCGAGGCGATCGCCTCAAATCCGCCGGAACTGTCGCTGAAATCAGTCGCGAACCTAGTCAAGGATGAATGCCCAAATGGATCGACGCTTCGTGGCGGTCAGTACCCTTGCGCTAATCCTGACGTTCGTACCCGGATCGGCGTCTGCCAGGACGGTGCACCCTTCCAGACCAGGCGAACTCTTGACGGTTGAGCACGCCGAGTTCGTCCTGTCTCCCGATCCTGCCGAGCCGATCGACCTCTATCTGGTCGTCTGGAACGGCACCGGTAGCAGCGTGACGATCAGCGGGGTGACAAGCCCGGCCGTTGCCCGCATCGCCGTCTCCCGCGGTCCGCATTCAGAGGACAAGCCACGAGCGGGCCTGTCCGGTGGTCTTGCCGTTCCCGCACGCTCCGAACTTCTCATGAAGGAGACAGGCCTGCATCTCCTGGCTGCCCCGCAGGAGCCGGCCTTGTCGCCTGGCGCAATGGTGCCCGTTACAGTTTCCTTCTTCGACGGCAGCGAACGGACCATTGTGGCGAATGTGCTTGCCGCGGGATCAACCCCGGAGGACCATCATCATGGCTCGTGATCGATCTCGTTCGGCCCTGATCTTGACGATGATCGCGACCAGCTTGTTTGCGTTCCCTGCCAAGGCAGCAGACATTGTGCCCCATCTGGCTGTCTACGATATGTCTATGCTCCGCAAGTCCTCCGATCTCGTCGGTGGCAGCGGACGCATCGCCCTTAAACTCGAGCGCGAAACCTGTGAGCAGATCGAGCTGGACTACCGCTTCGTCGCCCGCTTTGAGCGCGAGGATGCCACCGTCGTCACCGACCAGCAGACGGTTTCGGTCGAGAATTTCGCCGCAAGGGCCTACCACTTCACCACGCGGACCTTCGTCGACAACGTCGAGGGATGGGTCATCCGCGGCAGCGCGACAAATACGGATACTCGTACGCGTGTTGAAATCGCCGAGCCGAGTGCCGAAACGTTCGACCTGCCACTGTCGGTCTTTCCCTCAGCGCACACGATGGATCTCATCGACAGGGCGATTGCTGGGGAAAGCTTCGTCGAGACCCGTCTCTATGACGGCGACAACGAGGCAGGGAAACTGCTGACAACCACGGCGATCATCACCCCCGTCCAAGGGGAGGCGACGCCGCCCGCTCCTGCGAATCCTGACGGGAGCCCTTCGCTGGTCGCTGCAATGCGCGACATGCGCAGGTGGCGGGTGGCGGAGTCCTATTACAACAGCGACAGCAAACTGGACGGCCTGCCGCTGTTCCAGACAAGCTACATCCTCTACGAGAACGGCGTTTCGGACGACATCATGATCGACAACGGCGACTACGCGTTCTCGGGTTCATTATCCAAGCTCGAGCTCGCGTCGGCGCCTAACTGCGGGCATCGCTCGTGAAATGTGCAAAATCTGATACACGATCCCCACCGCCCACGCATCTTCCATTTCCCGAAACCCGCGGTTGAGAGGGGCGCGAGCGTGAACTCCCACGATCTGATGCCATGCATAATCAGATCGATGGCGGCCTTTGCTATGCCCTACATCTTGAGGCTGCGCAGCATGGTGACGAGCCGTTCGACGAACCACCTCCGGCCGTCGTCGACGATCCAAAGGTCGACCTGGACCTGCTGACAGGCAACGAGCGTCCTTCGGCCTAGCCTTGTAGCAACAGGGGCCTCGTCCGGTAGGTGCCGACCGTCCGTGGGCCGATCACCAGCGTCCGCGCGACCCCTCTGCCTGCCTTGCCGTCGATGCGGAGCTTGGCCACGCCGTGCTCGGGTGGAGTGAGGAACGGCCGGAGCGGTTCCCCTGTCGCCGCGATGTCGCGAGCTCGGTGAAAGCCAGCAGCGTGTCAGCGTGGGGGACCGCGGGCGTGTACGTGAAACCGCGCACCCCCACCAACTACAGCGAGCCGGCGCGCCACCTCATCACCGGGTCGTCGGTGGACGTGTGGTTCGATGCGAGGACGGCGCCCACGCTGTGAACTACGACACAGGCCCTCGTTCTATCAGCTCACGAGGGCGGCGAGGTTCGTGCGGATCCGTTTTGCCATCTCGCCCTTGGGAATGCCAAATGACGACGCCAGCATTGAGGTGGCCCTGCCGACATCGGCTGGCCGGGCAGCGT
>JAPKCG010000311.1 GCA_028823055.1 Sphingomonas bacterium | reverse complement strand
GCAATCGCTTCCGACTGCGCGGCGAGGCTGGCCGCGTAGTTACCGCCGCACTTCGCATCGCCGGTCCCGCCGGGCGCCGCGCGCGTATAGTGTCGGCTGACCCAGATCGACACGGGTCGCGCGCCGCCCTTCCAATAGGCACCGACCGACGAGGCGATAACCATATAGAGATATTCCGCCGACGGTTTGACGCCGAGAAACGCCTCGCTCGCGATCATGAAGGGCCGCAGGTACAACGCGCCATCGGGACCGTCGGGGATCCAGTCGGCCTCTGCTTTCACCAGCTGGCGGATCGATTCGAGGAACAATTCTGCGGGCAGTTCGGCCATCGCCATCCGCCGCGCCGAATTCTGGAAGCGCCGCGCATTGTCGCCAGCGCGGAACAGCGAGACCGAACCGTCGGCCAAACGATAGGCCTTCAGCCCCTCGAAAATCTCCTGCGCGTAATGGAGCACCGCGGTCGAGGGATCGATCGTCAGGCTTTTGCGCGCACCGATCTCCGCATCATGCCAGCCCTTGTCCTGACTATAACGGATGGTTGCCATATGATCGGTAAAGACACGCCCGAAACCCGGGTCGACCAGTCGCGCGGCGCGTTCGTTGGCCTCGACCGGCGTATTCGTCGGTTCGAAACGGAAGCGGGGAAGCGGGGCGTCGGCGGCGGGCATCGGATCGTCTCTTCGCGGGATGGCATGGTCTGGGGGTTGCGGATGCGTAGGACCGATGGCTAAACCGGTCAACATGGCTGCCTCGATCTCCTCCTCCGCCGCGTCCGCCGCTGCCTCGGCATTGTTTCTGCGCGAGCCCGAGCTGCGCCGGGGCATGGAATTGCTCTATTTTGGGCATAGCCACCTTGTCAGGTCGGTCGATGAAGGGCTCGCCGAACAGGGATTGGGCCGGGCGCATCACCGCGCGCTGTATTTCATCGCGCGCAAACCCGATCTGACGGTGAGCGAATTGCTCGGCCTGCTCGCAATTACGAAGCAATCGCTGGGGCGCGTGCTCAACGAATTGACCGAACGCGGTCTGGTCGAGGCGCGTCCCGGTGAACGCGACCGGCGTCAGCGGCTGCTAAGACTGACGCCCGAGGGCAAGACGATGGAAAGCGATCTGTTCGAATCGGTGCGGATCAAGATGTCCGCCGCCTATGCCAAGGCGGGCCAGGCTGCTGTGTCGGGCTATTGGGCAGTGCTCGAAGGCATGATTCCCGATGATGAGCGTGCCGCGGTCGAAGGGTTGCGAGGCTAATCCGCGTCCGCCGCTATCGTGCGGCGGCGGCCATATCGATGTTACGCCGCCATGCCGCATCGAGCGTGCGCGTCAGCAGATCGACGAGCGCGTCGTCATGGTCGAGAATATCCAGCCCCTTGCGCGTCGAACCGCCCTTGCTCGCCACACGATCGGCCAGCGTCGCAGGCGGGACGTCGGCATCGCGCGCCATCGCCGTCGATCCCGCCACCGTGGCAAGTGCCAGCCGTGCCGCCTGATCGGCGGGGATACCGATCGCCTCACCCGCGCGCGCCATCGCGTCGATGAAGCGAAACACGAAGCCCGGCCCCGATCCGGCGAGCGCCGTAACCGCATCGAACAGCGATTCGGCGTCGATCCATTCGTAATGACCCAGCGGTGCGGCAAGCGCCGCCGCCTTCGCACGCATGTCCGGATCATCGCTGGTGGTGAACAAACTGGTGACACCCTGTCCGATCGCGACGGGCAAATTGGGCATCGCGCGGACGACCCCACCCGCCGGGATGCGATCCGCGAGCGTCGCGCAATCGACCCCCGCGAGGATCGAGACGAGTATGGCGGGGCGCATTTCCGCCAGCAGCGGTGCGACATCACCGAGCTGTTGCGGCTTGACCGCAAGGATCAGCGTCTCAGGACGCTCACCGGACGGCATGGCATGCAGATGGCGCACCCCCGCCGGGAGCGACGCCGCGCCGCGCGTGACGACGGTGACCGATTCGGGTGCCATCCCCGCCGCGATCCAGCGCCGCAGCATCGCACCGCCCATATTGCCGCAGCCGATCAGCCACACCGGCCCCAACCGGTCGAGCGAACCGACGATGCCGCCGCTCGCACCCAGCCCGTTCAAGCCCCGCCCGGTCAAGCCCAGCCCGGTCAAGCTTCGCCCTGAGTCTCGATCAGCGCGGCGGCTAACGCGTCCTTGGGAGTTTTTCCGCCCCACAGGACGAACTGGAAAACCGGGTAGAAGCGTTCGCATTCCTCGATCGCCGACTCGACGAGCAATTCGGTCGCGGCGAGCGACATCGTTCCCTCTCCCTCCCCGTCGGCCCCCGCATCGATCATCGCGGCGTGACGAAACAGCAGGATGCCCGACGACGACCAAAGTTCGAAATGACCGATCCACAATTGCTCGTTGACCAGCCCGATCGTCTCGTAGATCGCGGCGCGCCGATCGTCGGTTACCTTAATGTCGGGAAAGGCGAGAAACTGCAGCACGCTGTCGTCGTCACGCCACAACGCGCGCAACTCATACGTCGTCCAGCTACCCTTTACGGTCGCGACGATCTCGTCTTCGTGACGCTCGCTTTCCCAGCTATGCGCGGCAAAATATGCCTCAAGCATATCGATGGGGGCTTCATCGTCGTCGTCGTGGTCGGCTTCGGTCACGTTCATCGTCATCCGCCTATCGCACGATCATGCCGCCCCGGCAAAACCGGAGCAACGGATCGGGCCGCAGCGCGGTCGTCGGCGACATAAATCTCAAACGCGTTCGGATCACTGATCGGATTTGGCGGTGCCCTGAGCGGTCTCGATCGCATCGAGCCGCGCGCGCAGTGCATCGGCCTCGTCGCGCGCGGCAACCGCCATCGCCTTGACCGCTTCGAACTCGTCGCGACTGATGAAATCCAGGCCACCGATCCATTCGCGTGCCCGCGACCGCGCGCCCTGTTCCGCCTCACGGCCGACACCCGCCAGCGTACCGGCGGCACCGTTCATCAGCTTTACGAAATCGTCGAACATGCGGTTTTCGGACTGCATTACTTGTCTTTCAGGATGTTGGCTCGTCACAACATTTGGGTGGTGTGAACGACGGGGACAAGGGTGGCGGCATTGGGGTTGATCTGATCGATCCGCCACGTCAACATCGCCGCAAAGCTGATCCAGACCAGATAGGGGACCATCAGCCACGCCGCGGCGGTGCGGATGCGCCCGAAGACGACGGTGGTCGCAATCGCGATTACCAGCATCGCAACGATGATCGCGAGCGCGGTGCCGACTTGATGCGCACCGAAAAAGGTCGGCGTCCAGGCGAGATTCAACAGGAATTGCGTGACGAACAGCCCGACCCCGACCCAGCGCAGCCGCGCGCCGCGTGCGTTGAGCACCATTGCCAGCGCCAGGCCGATCAGGATGTACAGCGTCGTCCATGCGACGGGAAACACCCAGCCGGGCGGCGTCACCGATGGTTTGACAAGCGCGACATACCAGGGGTTATCCGCGCCGGTCGCGACCGATCGCCCCGAGAGAAAGCCGAGCAGAAGGATCGCGGGAACCGTGACCACCGCCCAGCGCAGGTACGACATCCGCAACTGACCTTTAGACGCGACTTCGCCCACGCACTTGTCTCCCTGCTGCTATGCGGCCCCTGTGCCGTGTTGCGGCGCAGCGGTAAAGCGGAGTCGTGCATCGGTGGGGCGGACATGTGCCACCATCGACATTATCGGACGCTTTCACGCAACGCCGCGATCAGGAATTCGACATTCCCCTCCGGCCCGGTGATCGGACTTTCGACGAGGCTAGCGATCGTCCATCCCTTGCCGGTGAGCCAGTCCCCGACGTCGTCGCATACGCGCGCGCGGACCGTTGCGTCGCGAACGACGCCGCCCTTCCCCACCTCGGCACGCCCCGCCTCGAATTGCGGTTTGATCAGCGCGATCAGCCGGGCATCGGCTTTGGCGAAGCTAAGCGGGCGGTCGAGCACCTTGGCCAGCCCGATGAAGCTGGCATCGCAGACGATCAGGTCGACGGCTTCGGGAATGTGGTCGGCGGTCAGGATTCGCGCGCTGGTCTGTTCGTGGACGACCACACGGTCGTCCTGGCGCAGTTTCCATGCGAGCTGGTTGGTGCCGCTGTCGACCGCATAGACGCGCGCCGCACCGCGCGTCAGCAGGACGTCGGTAAAGCCGCCGGT
>JAPKCG010000310.1 GCA_028823055.1 Sphingomonas bacterium | reverse complement strand
GCCGCAAACTCATCATCGGTAAGGACGACGCCGAGCAGCAGGAACAGCCCGTTTGCGGCGATGAACCCGACCGGCGCGCCGAGCGGGGGAAACATGCCCCAGCTGTTGCGCCGGTTCGGAGGCGCATTTTCGACCGCGAGCAACGATGCGCCGCCCCATTCGCCGACCAGCCCCAGCCCCAGGCCGAACCGCAACAGGCACAGCAGCGCGGGCGCAATCCACCCGGCGGTACGATAGGTCGGCAGAAACGCGATCCCCACGGTCGACACGCCCATCAGCAGCAAGCTGGCGACCAACGTAGATTTACGCCCCAGACGATCGCCGAAATGCCCGAACAAGGCAGCTCCGACGGGTCGGGCTACGAAGGCAAGCCCGAAACTCGCATAGCTGGCGAGCAACTGAACGGAGGCATCGTCGGCAGGAAAGAATAGCGGTCCGAAGACCAACGCCGCAGCGGTGGCATAGATGTAGAAATCATAGAATTCGACGGCAGTGCCCGTCAGGCTGGCGGCGAGGATGCGGCGGGTGGATGGGTCGGCCATTTTTCGCTCCTAGCCCGACTTCGGCACAATCGCGACACATACGCGAAACAATAGGGCCGTATAGTGGAGTGGCAACGCGCTTCGCTTCCCTCGCACCGCGTGTTGCAGACCGGTCGCCCCCCGATCGGTTCCCGAACTGCGGGGCGGCCACTCCAGGTGAGGGTCGCCCCGTTTTTTTCATCCCATCCGCAAGCATGACCCTAAGGGGTGATTTCTTCGCATCGCGGCGTGCGCCAAAAGGGGTTCAACGCAGCCGGGCAGCCCGGCACCCGATAGCATAGGAGCCCGCCATGATCCGCACCCTTTTCGTTACCGCCGCCCTGGCTATTCTATCGAACGCGGCGCCGGCGCAGGCCGATACCAGGACATCGGCGACGCGCGCGCCGGGTTCGCTAACGCTACGGCTCGACGCCAATGCCTGCGACATCAACCTGACCGGCGTTGAATGCTCCGCCTACCAATCCAGACTGCTTGCCGCTGCGGTGCACCGCTCGGATCGGACGACCCGCGCCAAGCTGAACGAAGTCGGCTGCCAGCAGCTCGACGCGCTAATCGCCAGTATCAACTGATCGGGTCGCCCCCCGCGCGACCCCGATACCCGGACCATACCCCCATATGGTCCGGGTTACCCATTCATAACCAAATTCGCTTACGCCCACCAATGTCGTCGATCACGCTGATGACGGTGTCAGGGGATGAAAAAGTTGAGGACCGCAGTGATCGTCGATGACCATCCCATGTGCCGACAGGCTACCGGCATGGCGCTCAGGCTCGTCGATTCAGACATATGCCTGGTCGAGGCGGATACGCTGGGCCGTGCTCGCGACGCGGCTTCGGGTGCCGTCATGATGACGCTCGACCTGGGATTGCCCGACAGTCGCGGCCTGCGCGGTCTGGCGACGATGCGCGAGGAATTTCCCGACTTGCCCATGCTCGTCATCACCGGCGCGACGCATCCTGCGATCGAACGCGAAGTCGCTGCGATCGGCGCGAACGGCTATCTGTCGAAAGCGGCGTCGATCGGGGAGATGACCGCCGCGATCCGGTGCGTGATCGATCGCGGTTACTGGTTCAGCGATGACATGGGCGAGCCCGATGAGGACGATGCCTTTTCGCGCCTCGCCAGCCTGACGCCGGCGCAGATGCGCGTTTTGGAAGCGATGGAGGGCGGCAGGCTCAATAAGCAAATCGCGCACGACCTCGGCCTGTCCGTAATTACGATCAAGGCGCACGTCAAGGCGATCCTCAGGAAACTCGACGTCACCAACCGCACGCAGGCGATCCTGATGCTGCGGGAAGCGGAATCCTGAATATGCCGTCCATTCCACGACACCAGCCCGCCGATCAGCCCCTGCTCGATATCGATCACTTCACCGAATTGTGCGACATGCTGGGCAGTGACCAGACCGAAACGCTGCTGCGTGCCTTCCTCATCGATCTCGATACCCGGATCCCTGCGATCGTGTCCGATTGCGTCGCGGATCGGCACGACGCGGCGAAGCGAAGCGTCCACGGCCTCAAGGGGGCAGCGCTCAGCATCGGGGCGCGCCGCGTCGCGATGATCGCCGCGGGGATCGAGCGCGCGGCTGATGGCGAGCGTCGATCAATGTGCGCCGATCTTGCCCCTTGCGCGACCGAGACGCGCGATCTGATCAACGCCCTGCTACCTCAGGCCTGACGTTACCCCGGACCTAAAGGCCCGTAGCGCGGACGATCGACAGCAACAGCCAGTAAAGCCCGCCCGCCAGCAGCATCGCGGCGGGCAGCGTCATGACCCAGGCGAGCGCCATGTTGACGACGGTCCGGCGTTGCAGACCCGCACCATTGGCCACCGACGCCCCCGCCACGCCCGACGACAGGATATGCGTCGTCGACACCGGCAAGCCGAACCGTTCGGCGATCAGGATCATCGATGCCGCGGTCAATTCGGCGGACGCGCCCATGCCGTAGGTCAGATGTGACTTGCCGATCTTTTCGCCGACGGTGACGACGATGCGTTTCCACCCCACCATCGTCCCCAGCCCAAGCGCCAGCGCGACGGTGATCTTAACCCACAATGGGATATAGCGCGTACCCTGTTCAAGGCTCGATGCGTATGTCTTGAGCGCGGTTTCCTCCGTCGGGCTCAATGCCACGCCGGTTTGTTCTTTGGCATTCGACAGCACGAGCTTGGTCGTATCGAGAACCAGATACATGTCGTTGCGCAGATTGGGCGTCGCCGCGGCGGGCACCTTGCTCAACGATCCGTAATTGCCGATCCGCATCGACAGATCGCTCGAAATCGCGGCGAGTCCGCCGAATATCGCAGGATCGCTCGTCCGTTTGGTCTGCAACGCGCGGGTCACCGTGCGCCGGGCGACATCGATGCCGACGGGGCGCTCGCCATGCTCGTCATAGACGCGCGTCGCGGCCTGCGCGCTTCGAACGAAGGCGGGTGTCGCGCTCTCCGACACCGTTCGGTTGAGTGCATAGGCGGTCGGCGCACAGCCAATCAGGATCAGCATGATCAGCCCCATCCCCTATTGCCCGTCATTGCTGCCATGCGCGAAGCTGACCGCCGTGCAGGTAAAGACCAGCAGCGCCCGAATCCCCCTGGGCGGCGGCGCTTTGCCTTCGGGCGCGCGATAAAGTACGGGTTGGCGGATCAGCTTTTTCATCACGTACAGCAACAACAGCGCACCAACGAAACCCAGGATCGGCGCGATCATCAGGCCGGACAGAACTTTTTCCGCCTGCCCCCATTCGACCCCCGACGTCCCGTCGGCGCCGTTGATCAACTGATTGGCAAGGCCGACACCCAGGATCGACCCGATCAGCGCATGGCTCGACGAATTGGGCAGCCCGACGTACCAGGTGGCCAGGTTCCAGAGCACCGCCGCGAACAGCAATGCGAAGATCATCGCGAACCCGCCCGCGCTGCCGATGTTGAGGATCAGGTCGACCGGCAACAAGGTTATGATCGAATAGGCGACCGCCCCGCTCGAAAACATCACGCCAAGGAAATTCCACACCCCGGACCAGACGACCGCCACATGCGGCGCCATCGTGTTGGTATAGATCACCGTCGCCACTGCGTTGGCGGTATCGTGGAAGCCATTGACGAATTCGAAGCCGAGCGCGATCATCAGCGCCAGCCCGAGGAACAGGAACACGCCCGTCGCCATCCGCTCCCCGACCATTGCGGTATCGGCGGCGATGCTGATCCCGGCATAAGCCAGTCCGCCGATCGTCAGCGCGGCAAATATCCAGCGCCCGGCCGGATGCAAGCGGGCGTCGAGACGGGAATCGACGCCGGGGTTTTGCGCGGTCGAAAGCGATTCGCCGCCCGTCAATGCTGTGGAGGCCATGTTCGCGCTGTCGGCCAGTTCGATGACCCTTTCGTGACAGATCTGCCGCGAGCCAGCACGACGGGCGTCGTGACTCAGCCAGACAACCACGCATCGCTGCCCCGTTTTGCTTGCTCCCTGCGCTCTCGTTCCCTACCTGTTCGCGGGTGACCGACACGACGCTGCAAGATCCGCCCTATTTGAAAGGCCTCAATCCGCCCCAGCGGGAGGCGGTGGTGACGACGGACGGACCGGTGCTCGTGCTGGCGGGCGCGGGTACGGGCAAGACGGCGGCATT